>JAIRRO010000130.1 GCA_031255955.1 Oscillospiraceae bacterium | reverse complement strand
CGCAGCGTGATGTCATTTCGCGCCATATACAGGCAGACGGCGGAATTGAGCAGCACAACGTCGCGCTTTGCCCCGCGTTCGCCGGAGAGTATCGCGCGGGCTATGGCTGCGTTTTCGTCGGGTCCGCCGCCTACAAGCTCGCGCAGCTCGCGGCGCTCCAGTCCAAACTGCTCCGGCGTAATAAAATAGCTGTTCATCACGCCGCCGGACACCTCGCATATCGTCGTTGAGCCGGTGAGGGTAATTTCGTCAAGTCCGTCGTGCCCGTGGACGACCATCGCGCGTTTAACGCCGAGATTGGACAGCACGCTGGCAAGCGGCTCCACAAGGCTCTCGTCATACACGCCGAGCAGCTGCATATTCGCGCCCGCGGGGTTGGCTAGAGGCCCGAGTATATTGAATATCGTCCGCACGCCCAGCTCGCGCCGCACCGGCGCGACGTGCTTCATCGCCGAGTGATACACACTGGCAAGCATAAAGCACATTCCCGTTTTATCCAGCACAGCCTCGCTTTCCCGCGCGGTGAGCGTGATGTTGGCGCCCAGCGCCTCTAAGAGGTCTGCGCTGCCGCATTTGCTTGATACGCTGCGTCCGCCGTGCTTTGCAACGGGTACGCCGCCCGCCGCTATGACAAACGCCGACACAGTAGAGATATTGAAGCTGTACAGCTCGTCGCCGCCCGTACCGACGATGTCCAGCACATCGCGCCCGGGATTCAGCTTCACGCATTTCTCGCGCATTACGGACGCGCACGCCGTAATCTCGTCAATCGTCTCGCCCTTGCCGCGCATCGCGGTGAGAAACGCGCCCATCTGCGCCGGAGTCGCGCGCCCCTCCATCATCTCTGTCATAACCTCGCGCGCTTCGTCACGCGTCAGGCTCCCCCCGCCAAGAATGCTGTAAATCGCCTCTTTAATCATTGCCGCCGCCTCCTTTAATCGAAAGAAAATTCTCCATAATCACAGCGCCGCCGCGCGTAAGAATGGATTCCGGATGAAACTGTATGCCGTACACATTGAAATCTCTGTGCTTTATGCCCATAACCTCGCCCTCGTCGTCCTCCGCTATAATCAGCAGTTCATCCGGAATGCTCTCGCGCCGCGCGGCGAGGGAGTGATAGCGCGCCGCCTCCATAATCGGCGGGAGGCTCCGGAACAGCGGACTGCCGTTCGCGACATGTACGGCGCTGGTTTTGCCGTGCATCAGGCGGCGGGCGTATGTTATCTCCGCGCCGAACGCCTCGCAAATCGCCTGATGCCCGAGGCACACACCGAGAATCGGTATGCGCGCGCCCAGCGTTAAAACAAGCTCCTCACAGACGCCCGCGTCGCGCGGTCTGCCCGGTCCGGGCGATATGATGATATGCGTCGGGGATAGCGCTGCTATCTCCGGGGTGGTCAGCTCGTCGTTTTTGACAACACGGATATCGGGATTAATTACACCCGCCTGCTGATAGAGATTAAATGTAAAGCTGTCGTAATTATCGATGATGAGAATCATTGCGCCGCACCTCCTATCGCCTCAAGCATAGCGCCGGCTTTGCTCCGGCACTCCTCATATTCCTTTTCCGGTACGCTGTCAGCCACGATACCCGCACCCGCCTGAACGTAGACATAGCCGTCCTTCAGCGCCGCCATACGGATACCGATGCACAGATCCATATCCCCCGTAAAATCGATATACCCCACCGCGCCGCCGTATACGCCGCGCCGCGTCTGCTCGATGGAATCGATTATCTCGCAGGCGCGAATTTTCGGCGCGCCGGAGAGCGTCCCCGCGGGCAGCGCCGCCGCGATAACATCAAGCGCGCCCAGCTCCGGGCGCAGCCGCCCCGTCACGCGGGAGGCGATATGGCAGACGTGAGACAGCTTTTTTATACCGCGATATTCCGGCACGCGAACACTGCCGAACTCGCATATTTTCCCGAGGTCGTTGCGCCCGAGATCGACCAGCATATCGTGCTCGGAAAGCTCCTTTTCGTCCTCCAGCAGCGCCGATATAAGCGCTTCGGTTTCGGCGTCGTCCGCGCCGCGGCGGCACGTTCCGGCAAGCGGGTATGTCGTCGCCTCGCCGTCGCGGAGCGACACAAGTGTCTCGGGCGAAGCCCCGGCAAGTTGCAAATCGCCAAAGCTGATATAGAACATATACGGCGACGGATTTGTCGTCCTCAGCACGCGGTAAGCCTCCAGCAAATCGCCCGTATACGGCGCGCGCAGCCGCACGGACGGCACGCATTGGAATATATCGCCCTCATAAATGTGCCGCTTCACGCGCTCCACCGCCTCGCAAAAGCCTTCTTTTGTAAGCGACGCCTCAAAGTTGCCCGTCGCCGCGCGGGGCGTCGGCTCCCCCGCCGCAGCCGCGTCGCGCGCCGCGTCGCGCCGCAGCAGCAGCTCACGCATTTCCTCTAAGATTGCCCTGCCCCGCGCGTACTCGGCTTCAATAGCGTCCGCGCCGTCACCGACGCCGATGTTCACGATCAGATAAATCTTCTGCCGCAGGCTGTCAAACGCTATCACCTTCCGAAACAGCATAAGACGAAAATCGTGAAAGCCCACATCATCACGCGCGGAGAGCTTCAATGAGCGCTCAATTCGGCTGATGTATTCATACGCGAAATATCCGACGAACCCGCCCGTAAACGGCGGCAGATACGCAAGCCGCGGACTGATATGCCCTGCCGTCACAGAGCGCAGCAGCTCGTGAATATCGCCCTGCAGGACGCGCCGCTCGCCCTTAGATGCAATGACGACACTATCCCCGCTGCCGGAAATTTCGCTTTCGGGATCAAGGCATAAAAATGTATACCTGCCCCAGCTCTCCCCGCCCGGAGCGCTCTCCAGCAGGCAGCACTCCGCGCCGGAGGCTCGCACAGTCCGCAGCGCCTCCACGGGTGTGATGAGATCGGCGAACATCTCCGCCGAGATGGGAATGTGCGTGAAGCCGCCCGATATGGCGCGCGCTTCGTCCAACGTGGGTCTAATCATAAGTGTTTCCCCCTTCTAGGGGACGTAAAAAACCCGTCCCCGACAAAAATAATTGTCAAGGACGGGTAAAAACCACCCGCGGTGCCACCTTGATTCGCGGAAAAGCTCCGCGCGCCTTACGGAATACTGACATATTCCACGCAAGCTGACGTTTGCGATACGTCGCGGCATTTGACCGCGCCCTCGGCGGACCATTTAATGCGCTGCGTTTTACCGGCTCTCAGCCCCCCGGCTCTCTGTGAAGGCACGTCGCATTTTTACTCCCGCGTCAACGGTTTGGGATGAAATTGAGGATATAATACCAGCCCTGTCGACGCTTGTCAATAGAAAAAATAGTTTTTTTGAATTTTTTCTTGACAGCCGCACAGCTTTCATATATACTGCCCGTAACGTCGCTTGAGCCGGGCTCGCGGCGTATCCTTGCCCGATAAGCTCGGGCCGCGCCCGTCAAACGGGCTTAAGTCCAAAAGGAGGTGCAATAATGGCAAAAACCACAGCGAACTACGAGCTTCTCTACATCCTCGACCCCGATAAATCCGAGGAAGAGCTTGCCGCGATGGTGGAGAAATTCACCGCCCTGATCAAAGAACACGGCGAGTTCAAGGAAACAGACCTGTGGGGCAAGCGCCGGATGGCGTACCCCATAAACGACAAGCCGGACGGATACTATATCCTCACGCATTTCGCTTCCGCTCCGGATTTTCCGGCGGAGCTTGACCGCGTTCTCGGGATTACCGACGGCGTTATGCGCTCGCTTATCACCACTGTAGAAGAGTAGGAGGCTAATTTATGAACCAAGTCGTACTCATGGGACGCCTGACGCGCGATCCCGAGCTGCGCCACACACAAACAGGAACGCCCGTTGCCTCGTTCACCATTGCCGTTGACAGGGGCTTTGCCCCGCGTGACGGCGGCGAGCGTCAAACGGACTTCATCGACATTGTGGCGTGGCGGCAAACCGCCGAATTCGTCGTGAAATATTTCGTAAAAGGGCAGCTTGTCGCGGTGTCCGGACGGCTGCAAATCCGTGATTGGACGGATAAAGACGGCAACAAGCGCCGCAACGCGGAGGTCATTGCCGAAAACGTATATTTCACCGGCGACAAAAGAGAGCGCGGGGACGGCTCTGCCCGTCCGTCGCAGGACAGCTTCTCCGGCGGATATTCCTCTCCCGTGCAGCCCTCCGGCTTCGCGGAGCTCGACGACGAGGACGACGGCGACCTGCCGTTTTAAGCTACAGGCGCGGCGACGCCACTGTGCTGCCCCGCGCCCGAAGCGAACACTACGCGAAATATAAACAGCGAAATATAAACGAAAGGAACGGTTACCCAAATGCCATACGAACCGCGTGAAAGAACCACCGACAATCCGCGCCCGCACGTTTCAAACCGCCGCCGCCGCAAGGTGTGCCAGTTTTGCGTTGACAAGGTGCAGGGCATAGACTATAAGGACGCGTCGAAGCTCCGCCGCTTTATGTCAGAGCGCAGCAAGATTCTGCCCCGCCGCACGACGGGCGTCTGCGCGCCGCACCAACGCCAGCTTATGACGGCGATTAAGCGCGCCCGCATCGTCGCGCTGCTTCCATACGTCACGGACTAATTTAGTTCGGCGGACTAAATTGAATACAAAGACAGGCGGACGTCCCGGCGTCCGCCTTGTTGTGCGCCGCCCCCGCTTGACTACCTGCGTATAATTCGCTATAGTATGTGCAGGTACTATCCTATAATCCCCATAATCGAAAATCGGAGGTTCATTATGAAAAGGCTGCTTGCGATGTCGCTGTCCGTTGTGCTTCTGCTGTCCGCGCTGACCTCGTGCGCGGGGGAGGCGTCCCCCGCCGCCCAGTCGCCGCCCGCCGCGTCAGAGGACATTTTTGTCGATTACATAGGGTTAGAGCGTCTGCGGGAGGACTTCACGGAGAGCGTCGGGGTCAATTTTACGCAGGATTTTAAGATGGTATATGTGCAGGGCGGTACGTTTACGTTGGGCTGGGAGGGCGCCGTCGGCTCCGGTCCGCCGGATTCCGCGCCGATAGAGCTGCCAAGGGGTGTGTCGCTGTCGGTGATTGTTGTGTCGATATCGTTGTCGCCCACGTTGCCACCGGGGAGTGTCGGCGATGGCGGTCTTCGATTCCTGCTTGAGCGTTTCGTCGATTTTAATCCGCTGTTCCTCAATGCCCGGCAAAATAGGGAGCGGCGAGTCGTTATTGTGAAAGGAAGCCCTGAAAAAATCTCAACAAGCTTGAAAGGAACTGAGTTATGAAAAAGTTTACAATTATGCGGTTAACCGCACTCGTACTGATCTTTGTACTGGCACTCGGTATGACAGGTTCGGCGTTGGCGACAGATGAAGAAAGCTATCCTATTATTGAGGAAGAAACTATACAAGGCGGCAGTTCTCCTTCCGACCCTACTAATACCACTTGGGCTACGCTTAGTGAGGCAAAAAAATATTACGGCGAAGATTTTACCTATCATGTAGGTTCCTTTAATGTTGCGCGCGGAGCCTTTTTAGCTTGGTACGACTTTTCTGATGGTACACACAATTATTTCTGGGTAGGTTCACCTTCATAGAAAGCCAGCTATTAACTTGTCAATAGGGAAAGGGGCAAAAAAATGAAATGGGATAAAAGTAAAATCTCCTGTCCAAACACAGAGCAACTGATAATACTCAAAGCTCGTTTAGCGGATGAATACAACCTACTGGAAAACGGTAAATCAGAGATCGGCGGAAACGAGTTTTTAATGTTGCAGATGGAAGCATTAGCCGCGATGGGATTTACAACAGAGGCTTTGTCGTTGCTGTGCGAAATTCCTTTGGACACATTTGATGGGCTCACATCCCCGCTTGAAGATGAAATGAACTCGGGTCAGTTCTTTCGACTTACGCGTACAACGAGCCTTTTATTGGGGCTTTTGCGAATGGACGCGGACGAGCATTTGCAACGCGTCCTAGAGGCTGTACTACACTTAGTTCCTAAAGAACTAATAACAGAACTGAGCTGTCTTCCAACAGATAAATTGTCGGACGTGTTAGCATTGTCTGGTACAGAAAAATTCAGATTGCTAACGGTGGTCGACACAATAATAAAAGTGTTCGAGATTCGTGAGTCAAGCATCTATACTGGCACGAATGTTGCAAAAGGGTAAACCTTTTGATAGTTGGTGAGCCGGGTTACACGCTCGGGTAATTCGCCAAGGCGCAAAATGCGGGGCTGCAATAGCACGCGCATCTCAGCCGCGACGCCTGTGTAAATACGACGGAGAAGCTGGCGCAATACACCGCGCTGGCGCAAGCTGCCGTTGACGCCATCCCCGCGACAAGCGCGACAACGGCGGAGCAGGTGATGAACGCCCTCCTGCGCGTCGGACTGCACGAGGTGATGACCGCCGAATGGAGCGCGCCGTTCGCAAAAACCACTTCGCGTGACAGCGACGGTGAAATAAGCGGCGTTATACACCTCACAATGCTGGGCGAAGCCGCCGATGTGATAGTATCGCTCCCCATAGCCCCGCTTACGGCGTGGGTGGTCACGCCCGACGCAACGATGGGCGGCGCGGCGCTTAACATCACGGCGTCCGGTATGGTGGACGGCTGGTCAGAGTTTGATTTAGGCTCGCTTTTCGGAACGGGCAGCGGTCCGTTTACGTATGCGCTGTGGTTTGAGGCGGGCGGCACGGTGTCGTTCGACAGGGATATAACGCTATCATATCAGGGCGCGCAGACGCTGTCCGTATCAGCCGGAGAGGTCATCGCCGTGGACGAAACGCTCAGCGAATACGCGCTGACGCTGGACGACGGAAACAGCGTGATTATCATCTATGAGCCGTCGCCCGGCAACTTCGCGATGCTGCCGCCGACGCTTTCGATAGACACATTCCCGGGCAGCATAACCCGATAACTGAATAAATCAGCGCCCGCGCGGGGAAAGCTATGCTATTAAGCGGTCAAAAAAAGCCGCAAACTCGCGGACAGGAGCGTATTACTTACTATGACGCAGTCGCAGTCGCGGACGCAGTCGCGCCGAGGGAGCTTTTATCCCGCTGTCATATCGGCGGTGTCAATAATCGCGACGGCGATTTTCACATTGATTTTTTCGACCGGCGCGGGCGCGTGGGCAATTGCCCCCGCCGTGCTTATTGTTCTCTCCGAAATTGTAAAGGGCGTCACGGACGCCGTTATCCCGAGACTTGTGACGTCGCGCGGGCTGCCGCGCCTTGCCCTGCGCGGCGGCGTGCCGAGTCAGGCGCGCACGATAGTCATCATCACCGCGCTGCTCAGCTCCCCGGAAGCCGCGCGGGAGGCGGCGGGGCGGATGGAGCGATACAGCATTACGAACCGCGACGCGGGAGAAAACCTTGTTTTCGGGCTGCTTGCCGACCTGCCGGAGGCTCAAGCCGCGAGTGCCGAGGGGGACGCTGAAATTATCGCCGCGGCGCAACAGGCTGTTGCCGAGCTGCGGCGGCGCGCGGGCGACGGCTTCTTTTTGTTCCTGCGGCGGCGGGAGCGGGCGCGCGAGGGCGTTTTTCGCGGCTGGGAGCGAAAGCGCGGCGCGGTGTGTCAGTTGATGCGCGCCCTGCGCGGCGGGGATGATATTGATATATCGGACGCCGCCCGCCGCCGCCTCGGGCATATACAATATGTCATCGCGATAGACGCCGACACGCGCCTGACGGCGGGCGCGGCGGCGGAGCTAATCGGAACGATTCATCATCCGTCAAACCGCCCCGTTATCAACCCCGAAACACGGACGGTGACGCGCGGGCACGGGATAATCCAGCCGCGCATCGTCACCGCGCTGCGCGACGCGGACGCGACGGCGCTTGCCCGCGCCTTTTCGGGCGGCGGCGGGGTTGATATATATGGCGGCTCGCGCGGGGAAATTTATCAGGATATATCGGGAAAATCGTCCTTTGTCGGCAAGGGTATCATCGATGTGGACGCCTATTTGCAATGCCTTGACGGGCGGCTGCCGTCAAATCGCGTCCTATCGCACGACCTGCCGGAGGGGGCTTATCTGCGCTGCGGCTTCGCGGGCGATATAACGCTGACGGATTCGCACCCCGCCACCGCGGCGGCGTATTACGAGCGGCTGCACCGATGGACGCGCGGCGACTGGCAAAACGCGCCGTGGCTGCTCCCGCGTGTACCGGGTGGCGGCGGCGATATGACGCCAAACCCGATGGATTGCATTGATAAATGGCGCGTGCTTGACAATCTGCGCCGCTCGCTTCTGCCGCCGTGCGCGCTTGCGATAATACTGCTCTGTTTCAACTCTGCGCAGTATCGCCCGGCGGCGGCTGCCGCTGCTGTTGCCCTTGTTTTCGGGCATATTATGGCGGCGGCGGGAAAAATACGGCATATATTAATCCATTTGCGGCGGGCGGCGGCGCGGCTGTTGCTGCTGCCCATCGAAGCGGGCGTTTACATTTCCGCCGCCGCCATTGCCCTCTTTCGTATGACCGTCACAAAGCGACGGCTGCTGCAATGGGTGACGGCGGCGGACTCGGACGCCGTGACGCGGCGCGGCAATATAACGCGCTGCTTACGTCTTGCGCTCGCGGGGGTGTTAGCCGCGCTCGCGGCGGGCGCGGTGTCGGTATCGCGCGGCGACGCAATATCGGCGGCGCTTTGCGCCGTGTGGTGTCTCTCGCCCGTATTCGCTGCCGCGATGAGCGGACGGCGGCGAAAAAAGCGTCCGCCCGCGCGGCGGCGGGCGTATTTGCTTCGCTCGGCACGGGCGGCGTACCGATATTTCACGGATTTTATCACCGCGGAGAATAACTTCCTCCCGCC
>JAIRRO010000113.1 GCA_031255955.1 Oscillospiraceae bacterium | reverse complement strand
ACGACCGGATGTTTTGAGCTTTGGCGACTTGGGAATACAGCGCGGCTTGCGTAAGCTTTACAGCCACACGAATATCGACCGCAAGCTGTTTAACAAATACGCCCGCCGCTACTCGCCTTACGGTACGGTGGCGAGCTTGTACCTATGGGCAATCTCACGCGGAGCGATACCGGAGCTGCGTGACCGCGCTGCGGAAAAGGCGGCGAAATGATATGATTTCTGCGGCTTAATGTAACCGTGGGTTATATGGTGGGCAGTTAAATTTACAATCACAAAAAGTTCATAAAATTTCGCTTGACGACCGCGCTACTATGTGTTATTATATAGCGGTAGTCGGTAATACAGCATATCATCAACACCGAATACTGAAAGGAGGCGATGCCGCTTGGAGAACCTGACCGAGCTGCTGAAGGGCGTGCTGGAGGGGAGCGTACTCGAAATTATCAGCCGGGGAGAGACCTACGGCTACGAAATCACGCGCCGATTGAACACGCTTGGATTCACGGACGTAATAGAAGGTACGGTGTATACCATACTCGTGCGGCTCGAAAAAAACAAGCTGGTGGAGGTTGAAAAGCGACCGTCCGATATGGGTCCGCCGAGAAAGTTTTTTACGCTCAATGGCGCGGGACGCGAGGAGCTGGGGCGATTTTGGCAGCGCTGGGCGTTTGTTTCGGGAAAAATCAATCAATTATGGGAGGGAAAATCGGATGTCTGAATTTTTTGACACCTATCTCAACATTCCCAAAATGCTGAAAAGCAAGCGGGAATACAAGCGGCAGATGGCGCGGGTGAGCGCACTGCCGGAGGATTATCGCTTCGTATTCAAAAAAATTCAATCGCATATGTGGATGTTTGCATCGGGCAGCGGCTATGATATGCTCGAAATTCACTATGACCTGATAGAGCTGTTTGAATCCGGCGCGGCAAGCGGCAAAAATGTCCTCGACATCACCGGCAGCGACGTAGCGGGATTTTGCGAGGAGCTGATGCGAAACGCCAAGACCTACACAGAGGATTGGCGCGTGAAGCTTAACCGCGAGATTGCGGAGCGGCTGGGGAAGGCAGGGGAGTTGCAATGATCGCCATTGCCGTATCGGGGATGCGCAAGTCCTAATTTACGCTTGCGCTGACGTGGGTCGCCGTGCTGCCGGGAATAACAGCAAAAACAGCGGACGGCGCGAGTGCGTACCTGTATCCGCTGATGTTTTTACCGTTTGTCAGCTCGGCATTCGTACCGACAGAGACAATGCCCGCAGCCGTGCGGTGGTTTGCCGAAAATCAACCGGTGACTTCAATTGTAAATACGGTTCGCGCGCTGCTGAGCGCCGAAGCCGTCGGGGGAGATATATGGATGGCGCTTGCGTGGTGCGCCGTTATCGGTGCGGTGTTTTGGGCGCTGTCGGTGAGGGCATACAGACGAAAAAGCAAATAATCAAATCACTGCAGCTTTGATAAATCAAAAGAGACCGTCGGGGCGTCAAGCGCCTCGCGGTTTGTGACCTTCGTTGCCTCAAGAACCTCCTCGCGGAAAATCCTGACGCTTTTCGGGGCGTCAATACCGATTTTAATTTTATCGCCCTCTATACCCAGCAGGGTCACGCGGACGTTTTCACCGATGACTATAGTCTCGTTAATCTTTCTCGACAGAATCAGCATCCGTGCTTCCTCCTCTCAAAAACCTTGCGATGTCAAGGAACACGGGTACACGCGCGGAGTGCGCGTCACCGCCGAGAATAAGCTGCTTAGAAGCGCCTGTGCGCGTGTTTATCACAATCGGAGCGGCGAAGTTTACGGTCATATCCTCCAGCCTTTCCGGTATTACGAGTACGGAAAGCACCTGAACCTCGTCCGCGCTTGTAAGCTCAAGCTCGCGCGCGTCCTCGTCCGATATATCAAAGGCATAGTCGGGCTTGATTAAAAACGGGTCAAGCACAGGCAGCGACATACGCGGCTCCTCAGAGGATTGCAGCCACATAATAGGATGGCTTTCCTCAAAGCGAAGCACCGCGAAAATATGGTATTCCTCAAGTCCGGGGACGCCGGCGCGAAAATTCAGCATCTTGTCCCCGTCGATTTCAATTTGCCCGAAGCGCGCGGTGTCAAGCAGCATAAAAGCCTCCAAATTCTAAAAAAAGCCGGCGCGTAAAATCTAAATCGCTTCGTCTATTTCCCTGTGTGTTCTGTAGGGGTCCATTGCCGCCTCAACCTGCTCGGCGACGGTGATTGTCATATACGGGCGATCGCGGAGATACACCTCTACAAATAGCGAGCCGTCAAGCGTAATCGCAGGCATATATTCCCCGTCAACATCGATGTTTATCTCATAGGGGAAGTATTCGACCTCCGGACGCGATATTTCCCAAGACATCCGCGGCAGATGCGACGGGAAGGGCTTGACGTTCACGGTTACGGTGGGAGGGGCGAGCGTGCGGCGCTTTTCAAGCTCAGCAACTCGATTACCCTGCTGCTCCACAGCGCCGATATACCAACCGTCGCGCGTGATTTTCGCGGTATTGTCAAGTCCGGCGTTCTTGTAGACGGCGGCTTGCTGGCGGCGCAGGGCGTCAGGCTTTTTAAGCCCAAGCTCGTTGTAATACTCCTCTTTATCCGTGCTGAACGTCGGCATATCCCAGTGCATTTCAAGCCTCGCGTCCTCGACGGTGATTTTCATCGAGGGACGGGGCGTGTCAATCTGCAGTGAGGGACGCGGGAACGTGATTCCAATCGTCGCCCGCTGCTGGTCAATGTTTATACGCGGGATTGTCATTTGGGAACGGCACCTCCGAAAGTATTATTTTATGAAGTCCATCAGAGTGGGCTGCAACACATAATTGCCCGTGGCAAGCGCGGCTTTATACACGGTTTCAGTCATTTTGAATTGCATTATAAGCTCCGCCTCATCGGCGTCCTCAGCGTCGGACTTCATCTGTATATAGTTGATGGCGTCCTGCTGATATCTGGCGTCAAGCATCTCAAGGCGGTTTTGCTTACCGCCTATCTCAGAGACGGCGGCAAGCACTCGGCGCTGGGCGTCTTGGAACGGGGTGATGAACTCACCCGCGTCGGCTGCCAGCTGCACTCCGGTGATGGTGGGATCCTTGAGCGTGGTATAAAGGTCGTCCAGGGTGTTATAAAGATTGGACACCTTTGTCACATCATTGGTGATGGGGTCTCTTTCAACGTTGAAAATTACTGCCGCCGCGCCATTGACAGCGACGCGCATTTCTGAGGAAATGCCGATGTCGTAGGTGAGTACCTCTTTCATCGCGGGCTCAACAAACGTGGTGTATACGGAGGGGTTAGTGACGTCCATACCGTTGAAAAACAGCTTTCCGGTGTTGGGGTCAACGGTGAAGGGAGGGGTTTTTGCGCCGGGGGTGGGATATGTACCCGTTGTGTTGTAGCCGCCCATGGCGTACTTATCTCCGAAGATGGAGTTTAACGTCATCAGGGCGTGGTCGCGCAGCTCCGCGACTTTATACGAGACGTTTTCGCGGTCAGCCGGTTCCTTTGTGTCGTTCGCGAGGTCGATGACGATGTCATACGCCTCCACGGCGAGCTTGTTGAACTCCATAAGGTCGTCCTCAGCCTGCGTGAGGTGCGACTGAGCGAGGTCTATCGTCCGCTGATAGTCCGAAACGCCCGTCAAGGCATAGCGCGCCCTCTGACCTGCCAGAAACGCGGCAGGCTCGTCGCTGATATGAGCGAAGCGCCGGTTTGTGGTCATCTGCTCCATAAGATTGCTTACGCGGTTATAGCCGCGTTGCAGATTGCGCGTGTAGTTGGTTGCCATCATTGAGTTTGTGATTCGCATTGCCATATTAAATTAGCTCCTTCCCACGAGACCCGTGCGGTTTATCAAAATATCAAGCGCTTCGTCCATTGCCGTAATCATACGCGAGGCGCCCTCGTATGCGTGCTGGTATTTAATCATATTCACCATTTCGTCGTCGAGAGAGACGCTTGAAATGGAAAGCCGGAGATTATCGACATCGTGCGTTTGCACATCGTGAATATCGGCGAGGTTGGCGGAGTGATTGAGCGTCACGGAGAAATCGAGCATTGTACCCGCCAGATAGCCCGGCAGAGAACCGATGTACTGCCCGGTGATAAGGGTGATGTCGCCGATGTTTCTCAGCTGATAGAGCTTGCGCATATTCTCGTTGTTCCCACTGAAGGTTTTAATGTTGGGGTCGTATAGCGCGGGGTCGGTGATAATTTCTTTGTCGGAGAAGGCGATGTTATACACATCGTTTGTGATGGCGTTGGAAAGGCGAAGATTGCCCGCCGTGAGCTTGCTAAGTTCCGTGGGGTCTGTTTCGTCGACATCAATGACGTTTCCGTTGCTGTCGTACATACCCCAAAAGGCGATTTTGTTGTTGGAGCTGCCGGAAAGCGGGTGGGAGTAGCCTTTTCGATGCTGCTTGTTTATCTCCTGTACAAGCGCGCGCGTGAAGGTGTTTATCTCCTCCATATAATACGCGATGCCCTTGTTTGTGGCGGAGTCTCCGTCGCGCAGATCAAGATGCGCCTTCAGCTCGCCGGTGGGGATGCTGTCGGTGAACAGAACGTCGTTACCGGGGTTGACAACACCATCGCCGTCTGCGTCATAATATATGTTGTAGACATTGGGCTCGCCCGGTACGACGTTTGATTTGTCCTGCGCGACAAGCAGCTTTGTCGTAGTCACATGGCTGACAAGAACGTTCCCGCCGAGCGTGAGGGTGAATTGCTCGCCGACGCCGTTGCCGGAATATTCAATCTCTGCAAGCGCGGAAAGCTCGTCAAGCATCACGTTGCGCTTGTCGCGAAGATCCAAGGCGGGTTCGCCGAGAATTTCATATGAATAAATGCTGCGGTTCAGCTCGCTGATGCCCTCGGAGAGGATGTTTATCTTTTCGACAAGCACCTTAACGGCGGCGTCCTGATCCGCCATCTGGGCTTGAAGGCGTTGATATGTGAGGTTAAAGCTCTCCGCGAGAGAAATCGCGCTCTGCTGGATAAGCAAACGCTCCTCGGCGGCGTTTGCCTCCGTCTCACCGACGATGAAGGAGGAGAATAGATCCGCAACGCAGTCTTGAATCGTGATGCCCATGCTGTTTTCAAGGGAGCCGCCGTCCACGCTTTCAAACAATGTCTGCATATAGCGCAGCCCCTGCGTCCGCGTGTCCCAATAGCCCAGCACAGAGTTGTTCACGCGGAACTGGCTGTCAAGAAACTCAGAGCGGATTTGGTCAAGGATCATAACGGTTGTACCCTGACCTACAAGCCCCTTGTCAACGGGACGGAATTTGCGTATGGAATTGTACGGCTCGATAGCCGTTTGAACTATGCGCTGGCGCGTATAGCCCTTTGTATCGACGTTCGCGATGTTATGGCTTGTGACGTCAAGCCCCTTTTGGCTGACGACAAGACCCGAACGCCCTATTTCAATGCCGGAGAAGGTTGGTCGCATTGATAATCATCCTTTCATGCGTCCCCTATGTAGTATCCGCGCTGGAGATTGTCGTACAGACGACCGTCCCCGGTGTAAATGTCGCCCGGTTGAATTTCGGGCAGCGTAAGCGCGTCTATGCAGTCGGAGGTGTAATTCAAGCGCTGCTCCAGAAGCAGGCGGCTGCGCTCGTTCATATCAAGCAGCAATCTCATAGAGACTGTAAGCTCTTGTTTCAGCCGCGCAAGCTCCGGTTCGGAGCCGTCCTCAGCGGAGCTATCCCCCGGGGAGGCTGCTTGCGCGTCCACTTCCGCGTTCACTTCGGCGGCGGCGGCATAGCGGCGGCGTTCCGCGGCGTTAAGCGCCGTGACAAGGCGCGTTTCCACGGCTGTAATCTCGCCAAGGCGGTCTGTGTCTCCGCGTGTGATCGCCCGCCGCTTGTCGTAGGAGAGCGTAAGCAGCTCGCGAACTGCCGATAAAAGCTCTTCCAAGGCGGATACAAGCGCGTTTGCGGCGTTACTCATTTAAGCGCGGAGATGATGCTTTCCGCAACATCGCGCGGGGGGACGGAGTATCTCCCGCCGTTTATGGCGTCGCGAAGCGTCGAGACGCGCCCGGAGCTTTCGGAAACGGACATCTCAGAGATTTTTTCCTTGGCGTCGGCAAGAACCTTGGCAAAGGCGATGCCCTCGTCGGAAAGACGCACATCATCAACGGCGGCGGTGAGGTCCGTCGTCGCCGACCTTCTGACCCTTCCCGCGCGGTACGCGGAAACGGCGGCGTTTGCGGCTACGGGATTAATTTTCATTGTTCGTTCCTCCAATCGCAATAGCGGAGAGCAGTGTCCCGCATTCTTGAATATCGTAATATGGCGGCGTATTCTTAAACGCCTGTTACCGGATTTTTATAAAACCGGCGCGGATGATTGTGGTTATCGGCGCAGGGCGTTAGCCAGCCCCTCCATATCGTCCGCTGTGGTGAGCGCGCGAGAGGCGAGGGAGAAAGCGCGCTGCGCGCGTATCATATTCGTCATTTCCTTTGCCAGCTCGACGTTTGAGCCTTCAATATAGCCGGTGACGACGCGCGCGTTGTCGATGGTCAGCATATCGCCGGAAATATCCGTGCGGACATATCTGTCAGCCCCGGCGGAATTAAGCCCCATTTCGTTGACGAAGCCATAGACGGGAAGCGGCACATCGCCGAGCGTTTCTCCCGCGGGACCTATGAATTCCATCACCCCGCTGGAGGATATGGAGACGGTGGTGGTGCCTTCCGGCATAATTATGGGCGAGCCGTCCGCCCCGGAGAGGAAATAGCCGTCGGAGTCCACAAGGCTGTGCGCGCCGGTGACGGGGTCAACGGAGACATAAAAGCTGCCGCCGCGTCTGTAAAAATATTCACCCGCGCCGTTTTGAACCTCAAGGAAGCCTTCGCCTTCGATGGCGAAGTCCAGCTCGTTCCCCGTGGACATCAGGTTGCCCTGACGCGTTTCACGAGTGACGGAGCCGACAACAACGCCGTGCCCGTGGCGCTGATTGCCCTCCGGCTCGGGTGTGCGCGGATATGACGGATTGAGTCCCGCTGTGTAAAGAGCGTCCGCGAAGTCCACGCGGTTTGCCCTGTGCCCGAGCGAGTTGACGTTTGCGACGTTGTCCGCTATTACGTCAAGGCGGAGCTGCTGGCTGATAAGCCCGGACGCCGCCATGTGAATTGCCTCATACACGGTTAAAAATCACTCCCCTCTGCGCTATCTTAGCGCGCCGATGTTAACTGCCTTGCCGTTGATTTCGTCGTTCATCATCAGCATCTTTTGGTTTGTTTCGTACACGCGATAGACGGTTATCATATCTACCATCTCGCTGGCTATCGTCACGTTGGAGTTTTCAAGATACCCCTGACGTATGAGGCTGCGTCCCGCGCCGTCGATCGGTTGGGCGCCCGCTGTTTCAAAGACGTTGCCGCCCTGCTTGCGAAGAATTTGACGATCCTCAAACTCCACAAGGCGAAGTGTACCGGCATCGGCTCCGTTCGGCAGCGTGACGTCGCCGTTCGGCGCGACGGCGAAATCGTTTCCGCCGGTGTAAATCCTGCCGTTTGTCCCCATCAGATAGTTGCCGTAAGCATCGATAAGATAGCCGTCGCGGTCAACCAGAAAAGCCCCGGCGCGCGTATAGCGCTCACCCGCGGGGGTGTCAAGGACAAAGAAAGCGTTGCCCTCGATGGCGAGGTCTGTGCTGCGCAGCGTTTCCTCAAAGGCGCCGGTAGAGAAATCGTAATACAGCCTGTCGATTTGCGAGCCGAAGTTCAGATCGCCGACGCGCGGCGGCTCACCGCCGGAGCGCTTGATGGCGTCCGTTTCCGCGTTGTCGTTGACGCGGCGAAGCAGCTCGGCGTCAAACGTATGCTCGATGAGATATTCTTTTTTATAGCCCGTGGTGTCGGCATTTGTGATGTTGTTGGTGACGACCTCCATAGCGCGACGCTGGAGCAGCATACCCGTGCCTGAGATATATACGCCTCTTGTCATTCGGGAACCTCCGTAATTTGAGCCGCGCAAGGGACACAAAGGAACGCCGCGGCAATCTGTAACATTTATAATATCGGAGGTACTGCCACTTGACTTTAGCGCGAGGCGATAAAGGATTTTGAAGTTTTTTAATTTTTTCGCCGTCGGGGTATTGACTTTAAGCGAAAAAGGCTGTATACTGTGGGACACGGTTTGCCGTGAACTCAATAACGATATAAAATTTTTAGCCACGAAGGCTGAACCTGCCGCGGGAGCGCGGTGAGTCGGCTTGCGTGGTTTTTTGCCGCGCAAAAGCACCGGAAAGCAAGCCCCGAAAAACTTGAAAATGACTTAAAAATGAAAGGAACTGCAACATCAAATGAAGAAATCAAGCCTGAAAACCATTATTGCGGCGCTGCTGGCGGCGGCGCTGCTCTGCGCGCTGGCAGCCGCCTGTGGCGGGGACGCCGCGAGTAACACAGACCCCTCCGCCACACCTACGCCGACGGATTCGGTCGGTAAAAAAGACGAGGTTATCATTGGCTTCCCCGGTATTCCCTCCGGATTTGACCCGCTTGTCACAGCCGGTCACGGCAGCTATGTGCCGTTGTTATTCTCTACGCTTGTCGCGCTGGACGCGGATGTAAACGTTATCCCGGATCTGGCTGAGAGCTATGAGGTCTCGGAGGACGCGCTTACCTATACCTTCAAGCTGCGAAGCGACGCCCGCTTTACGGACGGCGAGCCTGTAAAGGTCTCTGACGTGCTGTTTTCGTTGCAAACGATTATGGAAACGGCGTCAGAGATTGATTTATCCGTTATCGACAGCGTGGCTGCCGGGGCAGAGGGCGACACGGTTATAATAACGCTGAAGCACCCGCAGTCTACATTTATACTGACGATGTCGGGTATCGGCATAGCGCCGGAACATCTCTACGGAGCGGGCTTCGCGCAAAGCCCCGTCGGATCGGGACCGTATAAGCTGGCGCAGTATGATGTTGACCAGCAGATGATTCTTGAAGCCAATGAGGGTTATTACGGAAAAGCCCCCGGGATACGCCGCGCTGTATTCATCAATATGTCGGGGGAGGATCAGCAGCTGATTGCGGCGCGCTCCGGGCAGGTTGATATAACGCTGACCTCCGCGACGATTGCGGCGGTGAACACCATCGACGGCTACAATTTGCTTGTTGAAAAAACCGTTGATAATATGGGCATTGTTATGCCGACTATCCCCGCGGGCAGCGGGACTAGCTCACTCGGTAATCCGATGGGCAACGATGTGACATGCGATGTTAATCTGAGAAAGGCGATAGCGTATGCCATAGACCGCGAGCGGCTTTGTGACGAGGCACTCAGCGGATATGCCGCGCCCGCGTATTCGGAAAACGACGGTATGCCGTGGTGGAACCCGGAGAGCGTAATTGAAATGGACGTTGATTACGCCATTTCGCTGCTGGAGGCTGCGGGCTGGACGGATACGGATGGCGACGGCATACGCGATAAGGACGGAATAAAGGCGTCTGTGCCTGTGTATTACTTCGCGGGGGATTCCGCGCGTCAGGCGGTTGCGATGTCGGCGGCAAATCAAGTGAAGGAGAATATCGGCGTCGAGCTGCTTGTTGAGGGTATGGGCGAGGGCGATATTATGGCGATTATGGTTGCCCAGCCGATGATTTTGGCGTGGGGTAGCGCAAACCCGATAACAAGCTATTATCTGTATCACAGCTCAAGCGTCGGGCGGGACGACTGGTATAACCCCGAAAGCTTCGCAAGCGCGGCGGTGGACGGATATCTGGAAGCGGCGCTCGGCGCGAAAACGATTGAGGACGCCATACCATTTTGGCAAAAAGCGCAGTGGGACGGCGAAACCGGAACAAGCATGCGCGGGGAGTGCCCGTATATATTCCTTGTGAACAAGGATCATCTGTATTTTCGGCGCGACGGACTGAACACGGGAGACCAAATGATTCACGCGCACGGCGCGTCGTGGACGCTTGTGGCGAATCTGAAGGATTGGATATGGGAATAAGAAATTAAACGTGCTGCGGTATTAAGCGTGCTGCGGCACGGGGAAAGTGATTAAACGTGCTGCGGCACGGGAAACGCGCACGCGCGGGCGCGAGTGCGAGTGCGGGCGCAAATATTCAAGTGCTGCGGCAATGGGGGCGGTTATCATAAAAACAATAGCGGTTTATGTGGCGCGGGGGATTACACTGCTGCTTGCGGTGAGCGTGCTGTCATTTGCGCTGGCAAGCGCGTCTCCTATAGATCCGGAGACGCGCTACCGCCTTTCGCATCCCGGTGTGTCGGACGAAAACGTGGAGCGCATGAGGGAATATTGGGGCATTGATGAGCCTCCCGTGAAGCGTTATTTTGCGTGGCTCGGCGGCGTTTTGCGCGGAGAGTGGGGGACAAGCACAGCTTATCGCCAGCCCGTGCTTGACGTTGTCGGGGTGCGCTTTAAGACCTCGCTTGCCTTGATGATGACGGCGTGGACGTTTTCCGGTCTGCTGGGGTTTTCCGTGGGCTGCGTGATGGGAGTGTTCCGCGGGCGATGGCAGGACCGCGTAATCAAGCGTGTGTGCCTGATAATGTGTTCGATTCCGACGTTTTGGATCGGACTTGTGTTTCTCGCCGTTTTTGCGGCGGCGTTGGGGTGGTTCCCGTTCGGGCTGGCTGTGCCGCCGGGTGTGCCGCCGGAGGCTGTGACTCTCGGGCAGCGGATTCATCACATAATACTGCCCGCGATGACGTTAGGCTTTCTCTCGTTTGCCAATCTTGCGCTGCACACGCGTGAAAAGCTGATTGACGCATACGGCAGCGATTGGGCGATATTCGCCCGTGCGCGAGGGGAGAGCGACGTTGCAATCCTGTTTCAGCACGGCATAAGAAACGCGCTGATTCCCGCTGTTACGATGCAGCTCGGCTCCTTTGCGGAGCTGTTCGGCGGCTCGGTGTTCGCGGAGAGCATATTCAGCTATCCCGGGCTTGGTGCTGCTGTGTCCGCCGCGGGGACGGGCGCGACTGATATTCCATTGTTTTTGGGAATTGTGATATTCACGGCGTGTTTTATCTTCGCGGGGAATTTGATTGCGAACGTCCTGACGCTTATCATCGACCCGCGCACAAGAAGGAGCACAGGCATATGAAAAAGCTGAATCGACGCACCGCCGCCGCGATTATTGCCGCTGCGATTCTCGCGGTTATTCTCGCCATATACATCGGCGGGGCGCTGCTGCCCGCCGCCGCGATAGACGCTGATTTTTCGCAAAAGGGATTGCCCCCGTCGCCCGGGCATATATTCGGCACGGATTTTTTGGGGCGGGATATGTTCGTCAGGACGATAAAGGGGCTGTCGCTGAGCCTGACGGTGGGCGCGGTGGCGTCCGCGATATCGGCTGTTATCGCCCTGGCGGTGGGCTTGACGGCGGCGCTGGGGCGTGGGATTGTCGACCACGCCGTAAACTGGTTTATCGACGTTTTTATGAGCGTGCCGCACACCGTGCTGATTATCCTGATTTCCGTGGCGCTGTCACGCGGGGCTGCCGGGATGCTGATAGGCGTGGCGGTGACGCATTGGGTGAGTCTTGCGAGGATAATACGCGGAGAGGTGCTGCAAATACGCTCCGCGCAATATATCGCGGCGGCGCGCGGCTTTGGGAAGTCGCGGCTGTGGATAGCGCGGCGACACGTTTTGCCGCATCTGCTGCCGCAGTTTTTCGTCGGGCTTATTTTGCTGTTTCCACACGCGATAATGCACGAATCGGGACTGACATTTTTGGGCTTCGGGCTTCCGCCGGAGCGTCCCGCAATCGGGATTATTCTGGCGGAGTCTATGCGGTATATTTCGAGCGGCGCAATTTGGCTGGCGATTTTCCCGGGGGTGTCGCTTGTGATTCTTGTGCTGCTGATTGATAAGCTCGGCAGTCTTGTGCGGTATCTGCTTGAACCGCGCGAGGCGCAGATGTAATTTAAGGAGGCGGTTTACAGCTATGAACGCGCTGGAGGTAAAAAATCTTTCGCTGGAATTTTTGATGTATGACGGCGGCTTTGCGCGACGATATTTAAGGGTGATATCGAATTTGAATATCACGGCGCGCGCGGGGGAAATGCTTGCCGTAGCGGGCTCCAGCGGCTCCGGAAAGAGTCTGCTTGTACACGCGATACTCGGCATTCTGCCGAAGAACGCCCGCGTCGAGGGCGGGATGACGTGGTTCGGGGAGCCGCTTACACCCGCGCTGCAGAAAAAACTGCGCGGGCGCGAGATGGCGTTTGTGCCGCAATCGGTGACGTATCTTGACCCGCTTATGCGCGTGGGGAGACAGGTTTCGCGCGATAAAGCCGTGGTGGGCGGACTTTTTGACAGATATCATCTGGACGCCGCGGTAGCGCGGCAGTTCCCGCACGAGCTGTCTGGCGGTATGACGCGCCGTGTGCTGATCAGCGCGGCGCTAGCCGGTAAACCGAGGCTTGTGATAGCCGACGAGCCGACGCCGGGGTTATCCCCGCATTTGGCGGAGCATGCGATGAAGCATTTCCGCGAGCTGGCGGACGCGGGGGCGGCTGTGCTGCTCATAACGCACGACCTGGAGCTTGCCGTACGCTTTGCGGATGAAATCGCCGTGTTTTACGCGGGAACAACCGTTGAAACGGCAAAGGCATCGGATTTCACCGATGAAAACAGGCTGCGCCATCCGTACAGCCGTGCTCTGTGGCGCGCCATGCCGCAAAACGGATTCAAGCCGACAGTGGGGGTGCAGCCATACGCGGGGAATTTGCCCGACGGATGTCTGTATGCGCCGCGCTGCGATATGCGCTCGCCGGAGTGCGGGCAAAAAATCCCGCCGCCGCGTGCCGTGCGGGGTGGGGAGGTGAGCTGTTATAATGCAAGATAGAATTGATGTGAGCAAAGCCGCGCGCGGCGCCGGAATGCTGGAGGCTCGGGAGATAGTATTCGCTTACGGACGCGGAAGAGATATTCTGAAAGGCTTTAATATGTCGGTAAAGGCGGGGGAGCGCGTCGCGCTTGTGGGACCCTCCGGCTGCGGCAAGAGTACGCTGGCGCAGATTCTTGCGGGGATGCTGCGCCCGAAATCGGGAGAGGTGACGATAGATGGCAAGCCGCTGCCGAAAAAAGGCTTTCGCCCCGTGCAGCTTATATATCAGCATCCGGAAAAGGCGGTGAATCCGCGCTTAAAGCTCGGCAAAACCCTGACAGAGGCAAGCAGTCCCGACGATGCGCTGCTAGCGGCGCTGGGGATTGAAAAAGCGTGGATGGACAGATATCCGGCAGAGCTTTCCGGCGGGGAGCTTCAGCGCTTCTGCATAGCCCGCGCGCTCGCGCCGGAGACGCGCTTTATCATCGCCGACGAGGTCAGCACGATGCTTGACGTTATCACACAAGCGCAGATATGGGAGCTGTTGTGTGACGTCGTCAGCGCGCGCGGGCTGGGGCTTATCGCCGTGACGCACAGCGCGGCGCTGGCAGAACGCGTGAGTGAGCGTATAATCACGTTTGATGACAAAAACAGCCCGCCGATCAAATAATTGTAATCAGCGGGCTGCCTGTGTGCCTATGTAAGTGTGTGTGCTATAAGGGCGCTGCGAGGGAGCTATGCGGACGCGAAGCGCTTGCCGAAGTCCTCACAAACAGACTCGTCCGGCGCCTCCTGCTGTATCAAGCCTTCGCCGAACAGCACGGCGCCCGCGCCGCCTGCGCGCGTGTGCCAGTTGCGCATCCATTCACCATCCCCCCAGCCATAAGAGCCGAACAGGGCGACGGACTTACCCTTGAGATTAGCCTCTGCCGAGGTGAAAAACGGGGCGAAAATGGTGTCCTCCAATTCCTCGTTCCCCATTGACGGGCAGCCGAACGCCAGCTTGTCGTAACCGGCGAGCGCGCCCGCGTCAGCCTTCTCGACAGACTGAAGCTCGACCTCCGCACCCGCGGCGCGCATACCGCGCTCTATAGCCTTTGCCATAGCCTCTGTGTTGCCTGTGCCGCTCCAGTAGATGATTGCAGCCTTCATTTGAATACCTCCGAAATAATATTTACATAGAGTTTGTAAAAACTAATATCTATGCGGTTATTATATTACACTATTGAATAAGTGATGTCAACCCTAATTTGAAATTATTTTTGAATAATGGAGAATACGCGCGAAACCAGGCGGCGAGCGAATCACACGACGCGATATTGACACGTTGATTTTATTTCGATATAATTGATTTACGAGGAATCATGGGAGACGAAATTGATGCATAAATACGAAATTATTTTATATTGGAGCGAGGACGACAGCTCGTATATCGCTGAGGTGCCGGAATTAGCCGGATGTATGGCGGATGGCTCGACGGCAAAAGAGGCATTGCACAATGCCGAGCAAATTGTTCAAGAATGGCTGGATACAGCAAAGGAGCTTGGCAGGATTATCCCCGAGCCTAAAGGGCGCTTGCGGTACGCCTAACCGTAGTCTTACTCCCCGGCAATCAGCCGCAGCAGCGTGGATTCGGCGGCGCGGGCATCGGCGCGGCCTTTGGATTCGCGCATTATGGCGCCGACCAGGGCTTTCAGGGCTTTTTCCTTGCCGGATTTGTAGTCGGATACCGATTTGGGGTTGGCGTCTATGGCGGCGCGGCACATTTCCAGCAGGGCGTTGTCGTCTACGCCGCCCATGTCCTC
>JAIRRO010000079.1 GCA_031255955.1 Oscillospiraceae bacterium | reverse complement strand
AACACTCGCGTCAAGCAGGACACAGCCGCCGGGTGTTTACAATCCCTGAAAACAGCAGTAATCTCGCAGTAATTTAAGCATTGTAAATTGAGGATAGCTCCCGCGGCGTAAGGTATCGCCACTTGCCCATCGGCAGCTCGCCTATCTTCAGGGTTCCCTCTGATATACGCGTCAGACGCCGGACGCGCAGACCCGCCGCGGCGCACATTCGGCGCACCAGTCTATTTCGCCCCTCAGTGACGGATATAATCAACGCGCCGTTTTCAACGCGCACCTCGCTTGCAAGCACCTCCCGCCCGTCGAGAGTTATAGGCGCTTGCAGAATAGGCAACGCGGACGCGATATCGCCCCCCGCTATCACCCTGTATGTTTTGGCAATGCCGTGCGAGGGATGCATCAATGTCTGCGCGAACTCCCCATCGTTCGTCAGCAGCAGCAGCCCGTCGGAATCCATATCCAGCCGCCCAACGGGATACACCCGCGCCGGGCAATCCGCCGTCAGCTCCGCCACGGTTTTGCGTCCCCGCTCGTCAGAGAGTGTCGTGACATAGCCGCGCGGCTTGTTGAGCATTATATAAATCCGCTCCGCTGTGGGCGGCAACGGCTTTCCGTCTAATCTGATATCGTCGCGCTCCGCTTCCGCGGACTCGCCCAGCACCGCGACGCGTCCGTTCACCGTAACGCGCCCCGCCTCAATCAGCGCCTCCGCCGCCCGCCGCGACGCAACACCGTGTGAGGAAAGAATTTTTTGCAACCGCTGCGGCATTGATTGCTTATCTCCCCCGCAAGCTCTTGACCATCTCATCAATCGCATCTCTTTCGTCGCTCATGCGCTCGTCCCAGTCGCCGACGTAGCTGTAGGTTGTTTCCGCACCGGAGCGTATGCGGTTAACATATCCGTCCAAAAGCTCAAAATCTCTCTCATATACGTGAAAGCTGTTGGCGCGGTGAGTGTATGACCCCACGGCGACGCCCAGCTGCTTTGCTATGCGCTCCTGCAGCATAATCAGTGCGAAGGCATTCATAAACGCGGCTTTCGCGGCGTCGTTCGAGCGGAACAACACCTTGCAGTGCAGGGCGCGGCTCCCGCCTTCTCCGCGTATAAAAAATTGCATCGATTGCAAGCAGGCGGGCGAACCCGACTCCATATCGCGTTTATCCCGCGTCGATATCACGGCGCGTCGAGAATCGGGGTTGCGGCGCAGCTCATCAACTACCCACGGAATTTGATCCGCCATCCGCGCGTGGTATGTGTATTCCCAGTTGCCGCGTTCCTCCTGCGACGCCGAGGGCGATTCGCCGTCCCCGTCGTCCCGCACAAGAAAATCCAGTATTCCATCCAGCATCTCCTGACGATATTGCTCCAGCGAACGCGGCTCGCCCACGAACAGACGCGAAATCATCGGTTCACGCATCGGCTCCGCGACGACGAAGGTCAGTGACGCTTCCTTTTGCGTCGTGTTATAGTCCGGGCATGGAACGATATCGTGGCTGCCGTGCAACGCCTCCAGGGCGCTGTGATAAGCCTCGGGAAGGGTGTTCCCGCGCGTAAAAAGCTCAAACATATATAAGCCTCGTTTCGGATGTACTTTTTGGACTTCGCCCACAGCGATTATACTACCGTTTCGACGCGCGGTCAAGTTTTCTTCCTCCGCCTTATTGCACAACATCCGCGCGTGTGTTATAATCGCGGCTGCGCCGTTTTCAACCGGCGTGGAAAGCCTGTAAAAAAACAAATAGGAGGATTCATACTATGTTCTGCTCAAAATGCGGTAGTAAGCTACCCGACGACGCAAGATTTTGCGGTGAGTGCGGTACGCCCGTTGAGGACGCTCCGCAGACCAAAGCCTCCGCGGCGGACGCCGCTCCCACTCCCCCGCCCGCACCAACGCCCGCGCCATCAAACACAGCGCCCGCGGCGCCCACCACACCCTCATCGTCGATTCCAAGCGCATCGCCCGCACCTTCACCGGCAGGTTCTTCGTTTCAGCTCCCGCCGCCCGCTAAGCGGTTTTTGATCGTCGGCGCTTGTATGATCGCGGCTGCGCTGATATATCTGGTATTCATTATGGGACGCTTGACTATCGGCGGGGTTCTGCTGTACCTGGCGGCGCCTGTCGTTTTTGCCGTGCTGGTATTCACAAAGGGAAAGGAAAACCCGATTTTATACGTCGCCCCACTGGGACTTGCTGCGCTCGGCGGCTTGATTATGTTCATTCAGTTCCCGGGAAGCTCAAGAACCCTGCTTTACCTCGTCCATATCGCTCTCGCGGTGATCTTTTTCTTAACGGTTAACGGCAAGCTCCCCAACCGCGATCCGCTGCTGGGTACAAGCGCCGGTGCAGCCGTACTGTTTTTCCTGATGGGCTTTAACTCGGGGCTGTTTTACGCGTTAATGCAGCTTTTGTATTTCGGGGCAGTTGCTTTGATGGTGCTGGATTTAGAGGTCGGCTCATCATCTCTTGCCGATATGTTCTTTAAGGCAGTAGAAAAAAAGACTGCCTCTGCGGCTGCAACTTCCGCGTCAACCGAAAAATCGGCTCCCACTCCACCGCCCGCCGAGCCCGCGGCTCCGACGCCGCCACCCGTGGCTCCCGCGACGACGGAAGCGCCCGCCACGCCGCCCGAACCCCCTGCTGATACGCAGTAAAGCGATAATTTTCAATACTTAGCTTATAAACGGAGGTTTCCCTATGCACGCCCCAATCACCGACAGCGTCGAAGCGGATTTCAGCGAGCTTTCCGCTGTCATCGCAAGCTACCGCGATATTCGCGGCAGTCTGATCACCATCCTGCAAAAGACGCAGGAGCTCTACGGCTGGATTTCACAGGACGCCATCGATTTCATCGCGTCCGGCACGGGCATCGCGCCCGCGAAAATTTACGGCGTCGCCACCTTTTACACGCAGTTCAGATTAAAGCCCATCGGCAAATATCTGATTATGCTCTGCAAGGGAACGGCATGCCACGTAAATTCCTCGGACGAGATACGCGCCACAATCAGCTCATATCTCGGCATCCAAGACGGCGGGACAAGCCCCGACGGACTCTTCACGCTTAACACCGTTTCCTGTCTCGGCTGCTGTTCGCTGGCGCCTGTGATGATGATTCAAACGCCGGAGGGCGAGGAGACATACGGTAGCTTAACGCGCGAGAGCGTGCTGCGCATCCTGTATGACATCGCCCAGAAGGAGCATATATCAGATGTTGGGGGTGCGGCACAGTGAAAATCGTAGTAGGTCAGGGCAGCTGCGGGATTGCCTCCGGAGCCGCGAAAACAAGCGCGGAATTTGAAAAGCTCATCGCCGAGCGCGGTCTTGGCGTCGCCGTTGAAAAAACGGGCTGCATCGGAAACTGCTATCTGGAGCCGATTGTTGATATCCGCGCCGATGACGGAGCGCTTATCACGCGGTATGTCCACGTTCAGCCCGAGATCGCGCAAATAATCGTCGAGCGGCATATCATCGGCGGAGAGATCGTGTCGGAATACGCAATTGACGCTCCGGATGAAGATTTTCTCGGCGCGCAGAAGCGCATCGTTCTGCGCAACGCGGGCGTTATCGACCCCGAAAGCATCGATGCCTATCTTGCCGCGGGGGGCTATGAAGCCGTGAAAAAAGCGCTCGGCGAAATGTCTTCGCAGGATATCATCGACGAGGTCAAGCTCTCCGGGCTGCGCGGACGCGGCGGCGCGGGATTCCCCACGTGGTTCAAGTGGAACGCCGCGCGAGAGAACGCCTCCGACGAAAAATATATGGTTTGCAACGCCGACGAGGGCGACCCCGGCGCGTTTATGGATCGCTCGGTGCTGGAGGGAGACCCGCACTCTGTGCTGGAGGGTATGACCATCGGCGGATATGTCATCGGCGCCGGAACGGGCGTCATTTACGTCCGCGCGGAGTATCCCCTTGCCATTGCGCGGCTGGAAAAGGCAATAGAGCAGGCGCGAGAGCGCGGCTGTCTCGGGCGCAATATCTTCGGCTCGGGCTTTGATTTTGACATCTACATAAAAGCCGGTGCGGGCGCCTTCGTCTGCGGTGAAGAAACGGCGCTTATTGCGTCGCTGGAGGGCGAGCGCGGTATGCCGCGATTAAAACCTCCATTTCCCGCGCAAAAGGGCTATTGGAAGCAGCCGACAAACATCAATAATGTCGAAACCTTTGCCAACATCCCGTGGATTATATCGAACGGCGGCGCTGCCTTCGCCGCCATCGGCACAGAGCAAAGCCACGGTACAAAGGTGTTCGCCCTTGCCGGAAAAATTCAAAAAGGCGGGCTGGTTGAAATTCCGATGGGGCTGCC
>JAIRRO010000030.1 GCA_031255955.1 Oscillospiraceae bacterium | reverse complement strand
CTTGTTTGACTTCAATGTCTTCAAAATTATGCTTCATCTGATAGCAGACAGAGCGGGAGTCGCAGTAAATGCATCCGCGGGAACACCCATGGTATAAGTTCATGCCGTTTTTTGGCGATAATATGGTCTTGTATTCCGCATAGTGCAAGCGCGTTCATCCCCAATTCGAGACGAACTGATTATACATGATAAATATGACAAAAGCAAGTCATGTTTAACGAAAATAAACAAAGTTGAAAAAACACCTTGACAAAACTGCACTTTGGTCTTGAATGGAATTTAAATAGCTTTATTCAATTACGTGTGCAGTATACCACACCGGACGCGGCTTGTCAAGCATTTAATCGAAAATTTATTTGTATTATTTTACTGACTTTTTGTGCAAATTGTAATATATTTAGATTTAGGCGTCGAAACGCGGCACTATTCCTTGATTATTCCGGCTTTTTTGAACGCCGCGTACACCTGCTCCCGCATTTCGGGCTGCAGCTCACGCGTGCGGTATTCCTCCGTGATTATCCTTGCGCTTTCTCTTGTTTCGTCCGCGATTTCGGATAGCTGCGCCGCCTCGCGCGGGTATGCGGTTTGCGTTATCAGCTTCGCTGCCGCGCTCAGCAGCTGCGCCGTGCGCTCGCGATCGCCGGTTTTCGCGGCGTACAGGGCGTCCTCGCGCAGCTCGCGCATTGCTATTTCCCGCTTCACCGCGTTTCTTTTTTCGATTTCAATAATTTTTCTTTTTTCAATATGCTCCAAACCCTCTTTTATTTCCTTCAGCATTTCGTTCAGACGTGCGGCTCGCTTAACCGGCACATTCGTCGCAAGCGCTTTGATTTTTCTATAATATTGCCCTATTGTTCTGTTACTAAGAGTGATTCCGTTAAGAATGACGGCTCGCTTCAGCTTATATGCTTCTTTTTCACTTTTGTTCAGGTTTATTCCGGAACCTGCGCCCTCTTTTTCCATTCTTCTCACCATAGCCTTTGCTATGCTGTCCGCCGCTTCAATCAGCAGCGCGGCTTCGTTTGAACTGCCCGCGTTTTCAAGTCGGTTGCGCAACTCGGTGTATTGCTGCTCCGCCACATGCAACTGTCCTTTTTTCGCTGCGGCGATGGCGGCGTTTCTTAAAACCAATATGTCGCTGTGCTGTTCTTCCGCTTCGCGCTCCCGGTTAACCTCTATCCGCCACATTTCCTCTCGCAGCTGCCTTTTCGCGGCAAGATACGCGTTTTCCTCAGCCTGCTGCTTTTTCAACAGAAGCTCTTCTCGCTTCAGCAGCAATTGTTCTTGCCGCAGCCCATTTAGTTGGCGGCGGCGCGCGGCTTGAAATCGCTGCTCGTATTCGCAGAGCATCTCGCGTATCTCCCGGCGCTCGGCGGCGTCCTGCACACAGCGTTTTTTCCACAGGGGCGGTTTACTTTTCGGTTTGCGCTTGTAAGTCTCTTCGCGCTTTTCTTTTTCAAGCCGCTCGCGGTTTTCCTTTCTGCGTTCACTTGAGTTGCGAAGCCTCGGGATATGCGGCGACTCCATATATCGGCGCTTTTCTATCTTATCCAGCTCGTTTTTCAGCTCGCGCTCACGTATTTTTAAGGCTGCCGTCGCCGGTCTCCTGCCCGCGACGCCGCGCACTAATCTGCCTATCCCAATCTCAAACAGCTCTGCTTTAATTTTTTTCACGCGCGCGCGTTCCTGTCCGCTCATTGCGCGCAGCCTCCGCAGACGCCGACGCCGCGGTCTGGTTATGTACAGCGAGGCTTTGCCCGTGTAATACCGCTTTCCGTTGTTTTTTATCGGCGTCGCACCGTGCTCGGCGCATTTCAGGGCAAGCGCGACGTCGTCCGTTACCACAACATCTCCGTCGAGTACCATTTCAAGTATTTCGCGGTCTGTCCCGCCGTCCACCGTCGGTACTGTTATCCATTGGGCGCGGATTTCGGTTTTTGGATTTCGGTTTTCGTTAGAGATGATGATGCACTCAACGCCGTTCCGGCGCGCCTGTTCGACGGCAGTCTCTATCACCGGGCTGCTGTCGCCGTCAATAAGGATTCGCATTTCATCACCTCGCCGTCAATTGAAATTTTCCGATGCACGCCTCGCGGTTTTGCATTGTACGCCTAGCGGCGTTCCCACCGGTTATGACATTATATCATACCCCGCAAGCGTCGGTGGATGTGCCTAACGAAGGCGCTTATCCGCACGAAAAAAATTTCTTTCCTTTTGTCGTTGACAACGTGGCTGAGATTTATTATAATGCGTTCGACGCTGGTGTAGCTCAGTCGGTAGAGCAGCTGATTTGTAATCAGCAGGTCGGGGGTTCGAATCCGTCCACCAGCTCCATTTTACGCGGGAGGTAGTTTGTTATGGCAAGCGCATTCGACGCGGCAAAATTCTTCATCGGGTATAATCAAGGCACCGAGTATGACGACATCAGCAATATGAAGCTTCAAAAGCTGCTGTACTACGCGCAGGGGCACAGTCTGGAGCGGTTCGGGCGCGTCTTGTTCCCCGAGCCTATAGAGGCTTGGGAACACGGTCCTGTTGTGCGCGATGTGTATGTGGAATACAGCAACAACAAAAGCGCGCCGATACCGTCCGCGACGAAGGGCGATGTGTCCCGCTTTGACCGCGACGAGCTTAATTTGTTGCACGATGTTTATCAGGAATACGGGCAATACAGCGCGTCAAAGCTCCGCGATATGACGCACGGGGACGGACTTGCCTGGTCGCGCGTGTACAAATCGCCCGAGGAAAAACGGGTGATAGAAAAAGATTTAATTGCGTCCGATTTTGAAAATATGTATTTAGACGGCGAACCGAACGAGGAAACGCTTGAGGCTATCCGCGAGCTTGATGAGCATCCCCCGCAGGCAATGTCGTTTGAGGAATTTGCCACACTGATGAAAAATATTGAATCGTGCTGACACCGGCACCATCGCGAAAATACCTTGCCGATGTGAAACGCGCACAAAAACAGGGCAAGAATTTAGATCTGCTTGTATGGGTCGTTAACCAGCTTTGTCTTGAGCTAACCCTTCCGCAGAAATATCGTGTCCATAAGCTCAAGGGTGAATATGCGGGGCTGAGCGAGCTACATATTCAAGACGACTGGTTGTTGATATACCGCCGTATGGACGGAGATAAGCTGGAGCTTATGCGAACGGGCAGTCACGCGACGCTATTTGGACGGTAGCTCACCCTTCTTTTATATACAATAACTCCATCGGGCATTTTTTGACGCAGATGCCGCAGGCGATGCATTTGGACGGTTGTTCGCGTGCTTCGCTTTTCACCATAACGCCGAATGGACAGGCGTTAACGCACGCGCCGCAGTTCGTGCATTTTTTCTTGTCGATCATGTACACGCCGGCGTTATTTTTCGTGATGGCTTCGTTTGGACAGGATTTCGCACATTTGCCGCACTGGACGCAGACGCGGGGCTGACCTTCTCCGTTCTTGTCCGTGATGTGAATACAGGAGAGCGCGGGCGAAAATTCCTTGTAGAACGCCTCTGAACAGGCGATTTCGCACGCGAGGCACGCCATGCAGCGCACATCTTTTTTTATCGCTAGTGTTTTCATACGGGTATCCTCCGAAAATATAAAAGTTTCAGCCAATGGCTACCGCGTAAGTTTATCATATTTGTATTATAGATTCAATACTGCTCACCCTAAAAACATTGTGATGTCCTCCGTTGTCAGGCTTCGGTGCAGCGCCATATTTATCGCGTAGCCGATGAGCTTTGATATGTCGCCGACGTAGGCGTCAATGTCCTTAGGCGTGACAACAAGCCCCGCGCCCAGCCGTTCAAGCGCCTCGGGATTATCGTCCCACGTCGCCCCGGCGCGGGAGGCGATGTCCGCCGCCAGCGTCCCCGCGTCAACAACGGTCGGCACACCGATGGCTATCACGGGCGCTCCGAGTGTTTCACGGTTTATTCCCTCCCGCGCGTTGCCGACGCCGGAGCCGGGTATGATGCCCGTGTCCGCCAGCTGCACGGTGCGGCATATGCGCGCTGTGCGCCGCGCCGCCAGCGCGTCCACCACGATGACGCGGTCGGGGCGCGCGATTCCGGCGACGGCTTTAATCAGCCTTGCGCTTTCTATTCCCGTTGTACCCAGCACGCCCGGCTCTATCGCAAAAACGCGCCTGATTCCCGGGAAAGCCTCCGGCATATGCTCTATGAGATGGCTTGTCACCATGGTGTTTTTCACCGTTTCAGGTCCTATCGCGTCGGGTGTTATCGCACGGTTGCCCAGCCCCGCGACGAGTACGCTTTCGCCGTCCCGCAGCCGCAGCATTTCGCCAAGCTCAGCGGCAAGCGCCTCAGCCGCGCGCGAAAACGCCTTGTCCTCGCGGTTTATCAGTCCGTCAATTTCAATGGTGACGTATTTCCCCATAGGCTTGCCCAAGGCGTCCGCGCCGCGCTCGTTTATAATCTCCACTGTCGCAACGGGAAAACCCTCGCGCTTGCGTTCGCTTGATATCACGCCCGATAGCTCTCCGGCGCGCTCTGCGCCTTCTCCCCACAGCTCAACCGCCTCACAGGCGAGATCCGTTCTTTTTCGAAACATAAGGCTCTATTCTCCCCTTCACTGTGTTTTCTGTATTTTTCCGTGTGAGGCGCGCTATATGCGGCATACACGCGCGGACATAAAAAAATGAGCCCGCCACTCAGACGGGCTCTCACAAAAAAAGAGAGGGAAGGAAAATGATCGCGGTGGGAACGACACGCGCCGTATCGGCGCGAGCCTGACCCGCCTCCGATGATAATTATAATACCAGATGAATGTATCTATAGTGTTACGTTTTTCTGAATGTTTTATGAAGATTGCAATCCGCCGACGCGCCGGGGTTTAATTCACCAACTCGCGCACGGGTGTGCCTGATTTATGTATTTTCACAAGATACAGCTCCCCGGCTTCAAGCGGTCCGAAGAAAAACTGTCCATCCTCATCCGTAAGCTGCCTGTCTATGAAGCTTTTGTCGCCCGCGCGCAGCAGCAGCACAAGCGCGTCGCTCACCGGAGCTCCGCCGTCGGACGTCACCGTCCCGCCTATCGCCGGCTGTGCCTCGGCGCGCAGCGTAACCCTTGTCTCTATGTGTGAGCCCTCTCCGGGCTTGAAATAAAATTTTGCGTTTGACGCCATCGCGTTATCCCCCAAAAACATTTTTGCTTCGTGCTGAGAAAAATACATAACATTCTATTGCGTGGACGTGGATTGTGTGCTATAATACATGCTGATATAAGGTTTCGGCGCGGCGGCAGCGCGGGTGTTGCCATTTTGGGGCATAGCCGGACATATGCCGCGGCAGGAAAACCAAACATTAATTAAATCGGAGGTTGTTTTTATGTCAATAAGAGTCGTAGCGGAAAATCACATCAGGGCGGACGCGGTGGATGAATATCTCGCCGTCACCAAAGAGCTTGTAGAAAAGACAAACACGCTGGACAAGGGCTGCATCAGCTATCAGCTGGCGCGGGACTCGTCCGACCCCCTGCATTTCGCCGTTATTGAGGAGTGGGAGGATCAAGCCTCGCTGGACGCGCATATGAAGGCGGAGCATTTTACGCGGCTTATCCCGGAGCTCGGCAAATTCGGAAGCGGCAAGCCGGGCGGCATCGCAATTTTTGAGCGCGTTTATTAATCAGCAGCAGTTATCCCGGCAGCCTTACTTTAATCAATTATCATAACAATGGCGTCGATTGATGACGCCGCAACACGAAAGGAATGACCGTAAAAATGAAAATTCAAGAATCAGCTGAAAACTATCTCGAAACCATCCTTATCCTAGGACTCTCCGGTGGTCCCGTCCGCTCTGTGGACATCGCGAATGAGATGGGCTTTTCCAAGCCCAGCGTCTCGATTGCGATGAAAAATCTGCGCCTCGGCGGTTATGTCAGATTCGGTCCGTCGATGCACGTCGAGCTGACGCCCAGCGGTCGCGAAATCGCAGAGCGTATGTATGAGCGCCACGTTTTTCTGACGGATTGGCTTTCGGCTCTCGGCGTTGACCCCGCCATCGCGGCGCGCGACGCGTGCAAAATTGAGCATGCGTTAAGCGTTGATTCCTTCGCCGCTATCAAGGGCTTCGCAAGGCAACACCCGGTTCAATAAGCTGCAAGTGACGTCAGGTGACGGCGCAATCCGCCGTCACCTCCTTTTGAATATTTCTGCAACGCGCGCGTTCGCTGCGGACGGGTCTATTTTCAGTTCCGCAAGATAGTCGCGCTCGCTGTCTGTGCCTCGTCCGTGCGGAACCATATACGCGCCGGAATCGCTGCCGCATGCAATCAAAGCGCCCGCGTCGCGGGCGTATTCGAGTGCCGCGCGGTGGCTGCTTATGATGCTTAGAAGCGCGTTTTCGGAAAATTGCGCCCGCGCCTCAGCGTCGGCTTCAAGCAGACACGCCACCGGCGCCAGTGTCGGGACCCAAACCGTTTCCGTCTCGATAAGCATATCCATGCCCTCGCGGTCTATCCAAAAACCATGCTCAAGGCTTGAAATTCCGGCTTCAAGCGCGTTTTTTATGTTTTCAGCGCCGTTGCAGTGCGCCATAACCGAAAGCCCCTCGCCCGCGGAAATACGGACAAGCTCCCGTATTTCCGCTTTGTTTATCGCGTCGTCCATAACATGTCCGTCCGTTTTGAAATCCAGCATCCCGGAAACCGCGATTTTTATGAAATCCGCGCCTCGGCGCGCCGTTTCCCGGATAAGCTCCCGCGCCTCTGTCATATCGCGGTATGCCCTGCCGTAAAGCTCACCGTAATATCCCGCGCGGTGGACGATACAGTCCGGTATTCGCATATCAATTCCATACTCCGGCGCAATCGTTTTGGCGAATCGCGACACGCCAAATTTATCTCCGCCGTCGCGGAAAAAGCTGACGTCGCACTCACGCAGGGCGGAAAGCGCTTTTCTTACCTCGGCTTCGTCAACGCGTGTTCTGTGCCGCGCCGCGGCTGCCGCATAGCTGACGCCGTCCGCCATTATATGCCCGTGGCATTCGTATTTCATGTTTTTTATCGCGGCGAGTCGATGAAGCCTTCAATAGCCAGCCACTCGGCGGCGGGGGCTGATGCTATCGATTCTATTGAATATGTGGCGTCGTCGGGAATTTCCGAAGTCAGGCGGGTTAAAACGTGTCGCATATCTATGATACCGTCGCCGGGGGGATTGTGGTCGTCCCACTCCCTGTAATTGTTATGTATATGAACATGTCCGATGTGAGGCGCGCAGGTGTCAATCCATTCGTCCATCGGTGTATTGGAGATGATCGTGTTCGCGTGTCCGATATCAAAGCAGAGGCGAAATCGCGGGTCGTTAATTTCCCGAACTATCCCCGCCAGCAGCTCGGGGGAGTCCTCCATCACGTTTTCAAGCAGCAGTGTAATGTCACGCGGCAGCTCGGCGAGCCGTTCGCGCCAAAACTCCACGCTGCGTTCGTGAAAATAGCTTTTGAAATACACCAGCGGGACATATCCGGAATGTACGACTATCCGCCGTGCGCCATACTGCGGCGCTAATTGAAACGCCTGTCTGTAGCGTCTGCGGGCAACGTCAAGGACAAGCGGGTCTATGGCTGCCGGGCAAAGCTCATTAAACGGCGCATGAAACATAATGCGAGCTACACCGTCGATTTCCGTGCGCACCTTGGTGTCCCACTGCGCAAACGCGTCGTCCATATTCATTGCCGTGCAGAACTCCGCTATCTCCAGCCCCAGCCCATACCGCAGCGCTGTCTCCCGCGCGTCCTCCGCCACGGTGGAAATATGCAGGTTTTTAATTTTTTTCGGCGTGGTAGCTGACATGTTTGTTGTGTCCTCGTTTCAAGTTAATCTTCTATTACATTGTATCACCCCGACAAGCGCGCGTCAAGATTAGATTTCACTTTTCAAATTTTCCTCTTGACAGCCTGTTCGCGCTGTGCTATACTTAGCGTCACAGAATAATTCAAAGAGGTGTCCATATGCAATCCCGCGCCGCCAATTATTTCTTTTTTAGCTTTAGCCGCAGCTTTTTTAGCTTCGGCTGGTTTTGGCGCGCAAAATTGGATAGAGGACACGGGGTATAACATATTTTTCATCAGCCATCAAGGCGCGGAACCCGTGACAAGGGTTCCGCGTTTTTTATTTTCAGTTTTTTAAGGAGGGATGCCCGTATGATAACACTCACTGTCTCCGCCCCGTCGCGGGAGTATGCCATCGACATAGGCCCCGGCGCACTTGAAATGCTATCAAGCACCGTCGGAGCCGGCGCCGCGGCGCTCGTCACGGACAGCAATGTCAGTCCGCTGTACGCCGAGCGCGCGCTTGGTCTCCTGCGCACCGCGGGAGCGCGCGCCGAGCTTTTTCTACTTCCTGCGGGTGAGCAGCATAAGACGCCGGACGCCGTTGCGCTGCTTTGCCGCGACTTCGCCTTGATGGGCTTGCGGCGGCGGGACTACGTAATCGCGCTGGGCGGCGGCGTCGTCGGGGACACGGCGGGCTTTGCGGCGTCGTGCTATATGCGCGGCGTCAGACTTATTCAAGTGCCGACAAGCCTGATTGCGATGACGGATTCGTCCGTCGGCGGCAAAACCGGCGTCAATCTGCCGGAGGGGAAAAATTTGATGGGCGCGTTTTATCAGCCGGAGCGCGTACTCATCGACACGGATTTTCTGAAAACCCTGCCTGTGCGCGAGGTGCGCGCGGGCTTAGCGGAGGTCGTTAAATACTTCGCGCTCGGCGAGCGGGAGATACCCGCACTGCTGCCTGGCGGCGAGTTGAGTGACCCGGCGCGTCTAATTTATCTCTGCTGCCGCTTAAAGGCGGGGCTTGTCGCGCGGGACGAGCGCGACACGGGGGCGCGTATGGCGTTAAATTTCGGGCATACCTTCGCCCACGCTATAGAAAAGCACGGGGACTACGCGCAGTTTAATCACGGCGAGGCGGTGGCTATCGGTATGCGCTTGGCGCTTGAGACGGGTGAGCGCCTCGGCGTGACGCCGCCGGGGGTGAGGCGCGAAATTATGTCCGTGATATCCAAGGCGGGACTTGACACCGAGCTTGATTTCCCGGCGACGGAGCTTATCCCGCATATGTCGGGGGATAAAAAACGCGACGGGGACGGCGTCACCCTTGTGCTGCTGCGCGATATCGGAGATGTCGTCCTCCGTGAGACGACGCATGAAGAATTGGAGGCTGCGCTGTGTTAAAGACCATCAGACGATTTCCGGCGGGCGAGGTGCAAATACCGCCATCCAAGAGCGTTATACACCGCGCGATGATATGCAACGCGCTAGCCGGTGCACTCGAACTGCCGGAGGGCTTTTCGGAGGATCTTGACGCCACGGCGCGCTGCATGCTTGCCCTTACCTCCGGGGAGCGCGAGCCTACACTTAACTGCGGTGAGTCCGGCTCAACGCTTCGCTTTTTGCTCCCCGTTGCGGCGGCGATGGGCGTTTCTGCCTCGTTTCGCGGCGCGGGTCGATTGCTGGAGCGCCCGCTTACCCCGTATCTTGACGAGCTGCGCCGTCACGGCGCGCAAATCGTTGAAAGTGCCGACGAGCTGCGCGTATCAGGCACCCTGACACCGGGCGTGTTCGAGCTGCCCGGGGATATAAGCTCGCAATTTGTGACAGGCTTGCTGCTCGCGCTGCCGTTATTGGACAGCGACAGCGAAATACGCCTCACATCGCCGCTTGAATCGGTGGGATATGTCGGCCTGACGATAGACGAGCTGCTGAAATCCGGTGTGGAGATACGCTCTGAACAGGACGCATTCTTTATTCGCGGCAATCAGCGGTATACACAGCGCGAAATAAGCATAGAGGGCGATTTTTCCCACGCGGCTGTGTTTCTTGCCGCCGGGGCACTCGGGCGTGAGGTGGAGTGCCTCGGGTTGAATTTAAGCTCCAAGCAGGGCGATATGGAGATTTTGAACATACTTAAAAGCTGCGGCATTAACGTCGTAATCACCTCCGGCGGCGGATTAAAAGCCAAGCCGGGGAAAATCCTTCCCTGCGATATTGACGCAACCGATATCCCCGATCTCATCCCGCCTGTAGCTGCTATGCTCTGCTTCGCGCGCGGCGTGAGCCGGATATATAACGCCGGACGGCTGCGATATAAGGAAAGCGACAGATTTGACGCTATCCGCGAGGAGCTGTGCAAGCTGGGCGCGCGCGTCGTCGCGGACGGCGACACGCTTGTCATAAACGGACGCGAGATTCTTGAGGGCGGGGAAATGGATTCGCGCGGCGACCACCGAATAGCGATGATGGGCGCGGTGGCTGCCATCCGCTGCCGCTGGGAGGTTATTGTTGACGGCGCGGAATGCGTCGCCAAATCCTACCCCCGCTTCTGGACCGACTTTGAAGCAACATAATACAAGCACGCTTGGCTCCCGTCGCACCCGCACGGGGTCCCCGCGCGGCTTGCCGCGTGGGGTAAGAGGTGCGTTCCCCGTGCGTCAGCACGTTAAATTTTCCACGAGGTGAGTATTTATTATGAACAGTCAATGGGGCAAAAAATTCAAAATTTCCGTGTTCGGGGAGTCGCACGGCGACGCGATTGGCGTCGTCATTGGCGGGCTGCCCGCAGGCTTTGAGCCGGATTTTACCGAGGTGCGGCGCGAGCTGCAGCGGCGCGCGCCGGGGCAAAGCGACAACGCCACGCCGCGCCGCGAGGCTGATGAATTTGAAATTCTCAGCGGTATGCTGGATGGCAGGACAACGGGCGCGCCGCTTATGGCGCTCTGCCGCAACACCGATGTGCGCTCCCGCGATTACGAGCGGCACCTTCCGCGCCCCGGACACGCCGATCTCGCGGCGGCGATTAAATACGGCGGCTTTAACGATTATCGCGGCGGCGGGCATTTTTCCGGTCGGCTTACGGCGCCCGTTGTGTTCGCGGGGGCGCTGGCAAGGCAGCTTTTACGAAATGCGCACGGTATTGAAATATCCGCCGATATTATCGAAATTCGCGGGGAGCGCAGCCCCGATAAATTCGACGATATCATCAGCGCCGCGAGGATGGCGGGTGACAGCGTCGGCGGGATAATTGAATGCCGCGTCCGCGGCGCTCCGGCGGGCTGGGGTGAGCCTATCTTTCATTCCGTCGAAAGCTCCGTTTCCGCGCTGCTGTTTTCCATTCCGGCTGTAAAGGGCGTCGAGTTCGGCGACGGCTTTGCCCTTGCCCGACGCCTCGGCAGCGAGGTATCCGACGGCATAACGGTGGATAACAACGGCGAAATCGCCTTTCTTGCCAATCACAACGGCGGGATAAACGGCGGCATCACAAACGGTGCGGAGCTTGTTTTCCGCGCGGCAATCAAGCCTACACCGACAATTTCTATCCCGCAGAAAACCGTTGATTTGCGCACGAACGAGCCGGTGACGCACAGCTTCACCGGGCGGCACGACCCTTGTATCGTACCGCGCGCCGTGCCCATTGTTGAGGCTGTGGCGGCAATCGCGCTGGCGCAATATCTTTAGAATCAGAGCACTGAAGGAGAAAATTATGATTATTATTTTGAAACAGAATGTACAGCCGGAGGACACCGTCACCCTAAGGCAAGCCCTTTCGCGACGCGGCGTCGTTGTTCAAGACATCGCGGGCGACACGCCGATGCTGGGTCTGGCGGGGGATCTCTCGGAACTCTCCGAGGATGATGTCGCGCGGCACGGCTGCGTGGATAAAATCGTCCGTGTGCGCGAGCCGTATAAGCTCGCGGGCAGGAGCTTTCACCCCGAGGACAGCGTGTTTGACATTTCCGGTCGGCTCGTTGGCGGCGGCAACTTCGCCGTAATCGCGGGACCCTGCTCTGTCGAAAGCGAGGAGCAAATCCTTTCCGTCGCGCGGGATGTAAAAGGCGCGGGCGCGAATTTTCTGCGCGGAGGCGCGTTCAAGCCGCGCACCTCTCCCTACGCCTTTTCCGGCTTGGGATTAGACGGGCTGGAGCTATTAAAGCTCGCCCGCGGCAAAACGGGACTGCCCATCGTGACCGAGATAATGTCCCCGGAATATCTTGACCAATTCGCGGAGGACGTGGATGTCATCCAAATCGGCGCGCGCAATATGCAAAACTTCACTCTGCTGCGTCAGGTCGGCGCGCTGAAAAAACCCGTGCTGCTAAAGCGCGGACTCTCCAGTACTCTTGACGAGCTGCTTATGGCGGCAGAGCATGTTATGGCGGGCGGCGCGCGCGAAATTATGCTGTGCGAGCGCGGCATACGCACCTTTGAAACAGCGACGCGCAACACACTGGATCTCTCCGCCGTGCCTGTTCTGAAGGCGCGCAGCCATCTGCCCGTAATCATTGACCCCTCGCACGCCACGGGCTTCTGGCATCTTGTGGAGCCTATGGCGCTCGCGGCGGCGGCGTGCGGTGCGGACGGACTGATAATCGAGGTTCACAACCACCCCGAAGCCGCGCTGTGCGACGGCGCGCAAAGCGTTACGCCGCAGGTGTTCCGCCGAATTATGGGCAAGGTGGAGCGAATTCGTGAGGCAATTGCCTCATAAGTCATACGATATAATTTTATTCAAAAGAGGTGCTTACAATGGCGGAAAAATCCCAAAAAGACAGACTTGCCCCAAAGGAAAGACTTGAGGCTCTGAGAGGGCAAATCGATGCGGTAGATACGGATCTGACGCGCCTGTTTCAGGAACGGCAGCGAATATCGAACGATATTTCGCGCGTTAAGGAGGAAGGCAACCTTGCAATCACGGATACAGAGCGCGAGGAAACTGTAATTGCCTCCGCGCTGGCGCTGGCGGATACCGACAAGCGCGCGGAGACGGCGGCGCTTATGCGGACGCTCATCTCGCTATCCAAGCTGCGGCAATATGAAAATCTCGGGCTGACGCAGGCGTTTGAGTTCCCGGAAAGCTCCAAGCGCGCGCCGGGTCCCGTGGCGTTTCAGGGTGTTGCCGGGGCGTGGAGCGAGCAAGCCGCGCGGATAATGTTCCCGAACGACGAATATATTACGCGCGAATATTTTGAAGATGTTTTTAACGCCGTTCGCTCCGGGGAGGCTTCTTTCGGTGTACTGCCTATCGAAAATTCGCAAACGGGAGCTATCGGCGAGGTGTATGACCTCCTGCGGCGTCACTCCTGCTACATAACGGGGCAGGTATGGATTGCCGTGGCGCAGTGCCTTATCGGCGCGCGCGGCGCGGCGCTCGGCGACGTGCGCGAGGTGCTGTCACACCCCGAAGGCTTCGCGCAGTGCCGACGCTTCTTAAAGGGCAAAAGCTGGGAGCTTACGCGTGTCAGGAACACCGCCGTCGCCGCCGAAATGGTTGCCTCCGGCGGCAGCGCGAAAATAGCTGCGATAGGCTCGCGCCGCGCCGCGGAGGTCAATGGTCTTGATATTCTCGCTGAGAACATCACCGACAATCCGAAAAACCGC
>JAIRRO010000005.1 GCA_031255955.1 Oscillospiraceae bacterium | reverse complement strand
GGAGGACAGCGCGGCGACCGTTGTTGTCTTGCCCGTGCCCCCTTTTCCGGAGGTCACGACTATAACGCGCCCCATACGCACCCCTCCTCTCGCCGTGTTTGGATTATTATACACAATTTGATAGCGGAGTACAAGAGAAATATTACCTTCTAACGCTTATAACCCTGCTGCCTCGCGCACCCAGCGCAGGCGCTCGGGAGAAAACTCGGGCGGGACGGTGCAGTCCGCGCCGAGGATGACGCCGACAGTACCGGCTTCGGCAAGCAAACGCTTAGCCTCGGCGCGCACTGCGGCTTCGTTGCCGCTCATCAGTATGCCGCCCTCGCGGTTGTCAAAGCCGCCGAGTACGCATCTGCCGCCGAACAGCTCGCGCCCTTTTGACAGCGAAAGACCCTCTATCGCCGTTGCCCAGTTGACGGCGGCGGCTTCGTAGTCCGTCCATATTGAAAGGTCGTTTTTGTTATCGCCATAGCCGCAGCAATGCAGCAGATTAATTCCGTTCCCCACCGCCGCAAGTATGGATTTTTCGCCGGGGGTCAGCACCCTGCGATATGTCTCCGCGCTTATCGCGCTCGCGGGGTTTTGCACGCTGAAATATATGCCGTCCGCGCCGTTTTCCATAGCAAGCCGCGCCAGCGTCGCAAAGTCCGACGCGATAACGTCCAGCTTGGCTTTTATTTTATCGGGGTTTTGCTCCAGCTCGGATAAAAATTGCCCGTCGCCCATAATCACGCGCAGGAGCGTGGCGGGCGCGAACACATTATAAAAGCAGCAGACTCCGCCCGCCGCCGCGACGACCTCGCGCACGATTCGCGCCTGCGCCGCAATCCACGGATGCTCCGCGCCGAGCGGAGCCTCGCCATCTCCGGGATATCCGAAAAAGCCGTCGCTCATAATTTTCACGAAATCAGGCTCATAATCGGCGATATATTGCTTGTGCGCGGCGATGTTGCGGTCGGCGTCCTCCCCGAACAGATCCTCCAGCATAAAGTGGAACCAGAAACCGACGGGTACGCGCTCTGTAGGCTCGCGCCTCAGCGCTGATAGAACAAGCTCTCGTTTTGTCATGATAAAAACCTTCTTTATATTAATTTTTCGTTATATTAATTTTTCGGTTTATGTTTTATACATTCAGCGTGTTTTCCTTCAAAACGACGTCGTGCGCGCCGCTTTCGACGATAGAGGTTGCGGACACAAGCGTCAGGCGGGCGCGTTTCTGCAGCTCCGCCAGCGTCACGGCGCCGCAGTTGCACATCGTTGAGCGCACCTTGCCCAGCGTCAGCGCGATGTTTTCCTTTATGCCTCCGGCGTAGGGTACGTAAGAATCCACGCCCTCCTCAAAGGTCAGCTTATCCGACCCGCCGAGGTCATACCGCTGCCAGTTGCGCGCGCGGGAGGAGCCTTCTCCCCAATATTCCTTCATATAGCTGCCGCCGACTGATACGCGCATGCTCGGCGCTTCGTCAAACCGCGCAAAATACCGCCCGAGCATCAAAAAGTCCGCGCCCATAGCCAGGGCAAGCGCCATATGATAATCGTGGACGATGCCGCCGTCTGAGCATATGGGAACATATATGCCCGTTTCCGCGAAATATTCGTCGCGCGCGCGCGCGACCTCAATAACCGCCGTCGCCTGTCCGCGCCCTATGCCCTTTTGCTCACGCGTTATGCAAATTGCCCCGCCGCCGATGCCGACCTTTACGAAATCCGCCCCGCAATCAGCCAGAAAGCGGAAGCCGTCGGCGTCCACGACATTGCCCGCGCCGATTTTAATTTTATCGCCGTAATGCTGCCGCGCCCATTCAAGCGTCAGCTTTTGCCACTCGGTATATCCCTCAGAGGAATCGATGCAAAAAATGTCCGCACCAGCTTCCATTAACGCGGGGATGCGCTCCGCGTAGTCGCGCGTGTTGATGCCCGCGCCGACGACGTATTTTTTGTCGTCGTCCAGCAGCTCCAGCGGGTTTTCCTTGTGCGATTCATAGTCCTTGCGGAACACCATATATAATAAATGCCCGTTCTCGTCGATTATCGGCAGGGCATTTAGCTTGTGTTCCCAGATTATATCGTTGGCTTCGTGCAGCGCCGTTGAAGCGGGCGCCGTGACGAGCTTTTCTATCGGCGTCATAAATTCAGCGACGCGCTCATCCCCTGTCATTCGCGACACCCTGTAATCGCGGCTGGCGACAATGCCCAAGAGCCGCCCGGAGCTTGTCCCGTCGTCCGTGACGGCAATGGTGGAGTGCCCGGTTTTTTCTTTAAGTGCGATAATATCGCGCAGCGTCGCATCGGGGCGGATATTGGAATCGGAGGTCACAAAGCCCGCCTTATATGACTTCACGCGGGCGACCATCGCCGCTTGTTCTTCTATTGATTGAGAGCAGAAGATAAAAGATACGCCGCCCTCTTTAGCTAGGGCGACCGCCATTTTATCATCCGAAACCGCTTGCATTATGGCGGAAACGAGCGGGATATTCATTTGCAGGGAAGGCGTCTCACCGTTTTTGAAGCGGACAAGCGGGCAGCGCAGACTTACGTTCGCGGGGGTGCAGTTCACGCCGGAATACCCGGGGACAAGCAAAAATTCAGAGAAGGTGCGTGAGGGTTCCTCATAGATATATGCCATTGTAAGCTCCATTCCGCCGCCGGCAGACGGCATATGTATTGATGATGTTGTCTGATACATATGAATATACCGCGCCGCGGCGAAAAAGTCAAGCGCCGACCCTATTAATTGTCATCGTTCAGTGATAATGTCAGTAAGAAAAGCGTTCACGCTGAGACGGATGCCGAGATTATGGATGTGCTCTATGATGTCTTTTCCATCAGCACTGAGCCGATGACGCAGCGCGTCACTTCTCCTTGTAGTGCGAACCGCATTGAACAATCTTAATTGCATCGTCCTCGATACGATAAACTATACGGTTATAATCATCTATCCGCCTGCTCCAATATGCCGCAAGATCGCCGCTCAAACGCTCCGGCTTTCCCATCCCCTTGTAGCCGTTTCTGTCGATGTCTTTGAGCAACTTCAATATTCGCCGCAGGGTTTTTCTGTCTTGCTCTGTCCAATACTCAAAATCTTCCCACGCTTCGTCTGACCACGATTTAATCACCGTAGTCTACCTCATGTACTGTCCCGCCTGTGGCTTCCATTTGGGCAATTGACTTCTTCAATCGTTTCATATTCGCTTCCGAGTAAAATGGATCTATCGCCACTTCAAATGGGATTCTTTTTTCCCGGCTTACCTTAGTTGCAAAGATTGTAAATGCGGTCGTCATGCTCAACCCCAGCTCCCTGCAGGTTTGCTCCATACCCTTTTTTAAGTCTTCATCCAACCGGAAATTAACCAAAGCCTGTGCCATAATAAAAGACACCCCTTTCAATCCCATTATATATCATATATAAAGCAAATGTCAACACCTCGCTTTATATATGATGTGTACTTTGAAAATTATAAATTTAATTGCACACCAATCACAACTTACCTTCAATTATACCCCCGCATGGCGGCGTCCATGCCCTCTGTCAGGGCGCATATCAGGGCGTCAACGGCGCGCGCCGCGGTGCGCTCCATTTCCTCGCGTTCATGTCCCGTTATCGCGCCCAGCACATAGTCCGCCAGATCCGTATCCGCGCTATCCGGCGCGCCGACGCCGATTTTCAGACGCGGGAAGCCGTCGCCCCCGCATTTTTCGATAATATCGCGCAGACCGTTATGCCCCCCGGCGGAGCCGCCGCGCCGCAGCCGCAGCTTGCCGACGGGCAGCGCAACATCGTCCGAGACGACAAAAAGCCCCGGGATGTCGATTTTATAAAACCGCATCGCCTCGCGCGCAGCCTCGCCTGAAAGATTCATAAATGTCTGCGGCTTCATTAACAGTACGCGCTCACCCGCTATCTCCGCCGTGCCTGTCAGAGCCTTGAATTTTAGGCGGTCAACACGCGTGTTTAATCGCTCCGAAAGCGCGTCGCAGACCATAAAGCCAGCGTTGTGCCGCGTGTTCGCGTAGCGAAAGCCCGGATTGCCGAGAAAGACGACAATCCGGGCAACGCCCGCGGGTTTCCTGAAAAACGGTATTCTTACGGACATTTTTTATCTGAACAGCGTAGAGATGGAAACCTCGTCGTGAACGCGCAGTATCGCCTCCGCGAAAATTTCCGCGGCGCTGATGTATTGAATTTTTGAGCAGGTGGGCGCGTTCTTGGGATAGGGGATTGTATCCACAAGACGCAGCACCTTGATGGGGCTTGCCTCTATGCGGTCTATCGCGGGGTTGGAGAGTACGCCGTGAGAGGCGCAGGCGTAAATTTCCTTGGCGCCGCCCTCCTCCTTCAGCGCCTTAGCCGCGCCGCAGAGCGTCCCCGCCGTATCCACCATATCGTCAAAAATAATCACGTTCTTGTCGCGCACATCGCCGATGATGTTCATAACCTCTGATTTGTTCGCCTCTGAGCGCAGCTTGTCCACGATAGCCAGCCCATACCCCAGCCGCTGGGCGAAGGCGCGCGCGCGCGCCACCGAACCGACGTCCGGAGAGATGACCACATATTCGGGATTTTCCTTGCCGAACACATTGATATAATGCTCCGCCAGCATACGCCCGGCGAACATATTGTCCAGCGGGATATCAAAAAACCCTTGAATCTGCGCGGAGTGAAGGTCCATCGTCAGCACGCGGTCAGCACCCGCCGTTGTGATCATATTGGCGACGAGCTTCGCGGAAATCGGCGCGCGCGCCTTATCCTTGCGATCCTGCCGCGCATAGCCGAAGTATGGAATGACAGCCGTGATGCGCCCCGCGGACGCGCGGCGGCAGGCGTCAATCATCACAAGCAGCTCCATAAGATTGTCGTTGACGTGGTTGCAGGTGGATTGAATGATGAACACATCCGAGCCGCGCAGCGTCTCGTTGATGGATAGCGACACCTCCCCGTCGGCAAACGCGCTCACCTTCGCGTCACCGAGCTTAACGCCCAGCCGCTTGACTATCCCCTCCGCGAGGGCTTTGTTGGAATTGCCGGTGAACACCTTAATTTCGTTGCTGTATGCCAATGAAATTACCCTCTTTCACAAATTGCGTTTCCGTATTTTTTTGCTTGCCTGTCCCGCATGTCGGCGCGCTAATTATGCCTCCGGCGGCGTAATCAGCACAACCAGCATCTTGCAGGAATCCGCGCCGTTGTTTACCACCGATTTTTTTGTGCCGGGACCGCAGTGATAAGAATCCCCGGCGTAAAGCGTGGTTTTCACCTCGTCGGGTGTACCCAGCTCGCTTTCCAAATACATCTGACCCTCCATTATGTAATAGATGGTCTCCTTCGCGTTTGCGCCGTAATTGCAACCGCCGCCGGGTAAAAAGTGCGAGAGACCCATTGTAATCCCGCCCTGATTAACGTCCTTCGGGTCGTGCAGGCGCGTCGTGCGGACATCAAAATGCCCCGGCGCCTCATAGGTGTATGCTTCGTCCTTCCGCGTGATTTTGCAGCTCATTTGTGATTCGCTCCTTAAAAATAATTTTGGATTTCGCCGACGAATTAATCGCTTGCCGTATTGTAGCACTCTTTTTTGTGAAGTTCAAGAGGGGGCGGGGGGCGGTTTGGCAAACCGCCTGAAAATGCGTGTGCGGCGGGTGCCGCGGGGCGATATGGCGAATGCCTTGCGTGCGCTTGGCAGCGCAGGGAAATCTGACGCAACCTCGTGTCGTGTCCCGCCTGCCGGCATCGTCCTCACACCCTGCGCTAAGACTCGGTTCGCGCTAACGCGCAAACCTCGCACGCTTCGGGGCTCGTCCTCTCCGACTTCGAAACAGCAGCTGCGCCGCTTGGTTTCTCGTCGGTATTGGACGGAGTTACGCGTCCTCTCCCCTGCACCCCTCTCCTTGAAACGACCAAAGGGGGACGTCCGCGTCCCCCTTATGGAATCCTCCCGAGGACGGGAACAGGACGATAGAACGAACGCACCCTCGCGGACAGCCCCATTGCCTCCACCGCAGGGCGGCAGCGACAAGATGTGATTCGCGTGTGGTGGTCAGGGGGACTACGCTTTATCGTATTCGTAGGTGCCATCCAGAACAGGATTCGCTGTGCGGTGTTTGAGAAAAAGGCGGGAATACACCCCGTCGTTTCCAATCTCAGGGGGATTCCATAAGGGGGGTGCGGACGCCCCCCTTTGGTCGTTTCAAGGAGAGGGGTGCAGGGGAGAGGAAGCGTAACTCCGTCCAATACCGACGAGAAACCAGCGAAGCGTTTCGAGGAGGAGAGGACGAACCGCGGAGCGAGCGAGGGTTGCGCGTTAGCGCGAACCGAGTCTTAGCGCAGGGTGTGAGGACTCCATCCCTCTCCCCTGATCGGCTTTTACACCCTTTTCGCCGAGACGAAAAGGGTGCCGCCGGAGGCAAAACGGACAAACCGGAGGTGTGCGCCAGTGCCAACTGCGCTGCTTCTGCACGAACATATTTACCCCCCTTGAAAAACCGCCACCACCGTGATAGAATAAAGCACAACAACACGGAGGTGACAGCAATGCCGGAGCTGGAATACAAATTCACACGCGACACAGTGTTCAAGATGCTCTTCGTAAAGCACCAAGAGCTACT
>JAIRRO010000087.1 GCA_031255955.1 Oscillospiraceae bacterium | reverse complement strand
CCTCGTCCGCGGCATCGCTGAATGACCTGTATTTTCTGAGGAATATCGATGGATCGGCAAGGCGAAAGCGATAAATCGATTGCCGCGCGTCGCCGACGGTGACAAGATTGCGTCCCCCGCGCGAGACGGCTTCAAATATGCGTTCTTGAATTTCGGATACGTCCTGATACTCGTCCACCATAATTTCAACATAGCGTGCCGATATTTCCCGCGCCAGCTCCGTCGGGCTGCCCTCCTTGTCGCACAAAAGTTGCAGCGCGAAATGCTCCAAATCCGAAAAATCGACGATGCCCCGACGCTGTTTTTCATCAAGATATGCGCCGGCAAAGTCCCGCACCAGCGCGAAAAGCGCCGCCGTCACGGGATACACGGCGGCAATATCCTCCTTCAGCCCCTGCGAATCGGCGGGGAATAAATCGCGAATTTCGCGCAAACCCTCGCGGCAGCGCGTCCATTCGGCTTTGATATCCTCAAAGGTTCCTTTTTTGCAGGGCTTTGCCCGCGGGAATTCAAATACGGCGGATTTCTCAGCTGCGTCCCATATGTCACTCGGTGCGGAGCCGTCCGCCGACGGCTCCGTTGACGCGAGAAACGCGCGGGCGCAGGTGCGGGCGTATTCAAAGCACTCGCCGAATAATCTATACGCCTCGCCGTCCGCAGCTAATAATTCCAGCGTTTTCTCCGCGCGGGACAGCCGATATTCCGCGATGCGCCGCGCTTTTTCAATTATAAATCCGCCCCATACGGTTTTTGATAAATCCTCTGTCGCCGCGCGGCGCAGACGCTCCAGCTGCTCCTCCGCGCGGTGCTGCTCGTCCACATTGCTGCGCAGCTTGGTGTAGACCTCAAGAGTCAATTCCGCGAGCTTTTTATCGTCCCTGCCGGGCGAAAGCGTGTCCGCAAGCAGCGAAAACCCCTCGTGCCGATCGATATTTTCATATCGCGCCTCAAGCACGCGCTCCAGCGTCGCCGTTTTTATGGCTTCACATTCGCTTTCCTCCGCTATCCTGAAGGCGGGGGAGATACTCAGCGAGTGGGCGTTCTCGCGCGCGATTCTGCCGCAAAAGCTGTGAATGGTATCAATTTCGGCGCGGTGCGCCAGCACAGCCTGCCGACGCATACGGCGGTTTTTCGGGTCGGCGCGCAGCCGGTCTGAAATCGCGGAAATAATTCTGCCGCGCAGTTCTCCCGCGGCGGCTCGCGTATATGTGATTATCAAAAATTCGTCGGCGTCGCGCGGGTCGCGCTCGTCCGTGAGGTACGCCATAAGGCGTTCTGTCAGCACTCGTGTTTTTCCGGAGCCTGCCCCCGCGGAGATTAACAGCGCGCTCCCGCGGGCGGCAATTGCCTCCCGCTGCTCCGCCGTCGGCGAAAAGACCTCGCTCATAGCTCTGCACCTCCCATGTCGGGCATCTCACCCGCGCCGATTTTCTCCCAAAAATCCGCGCCGGATATGCCGCGAAGCACCCGTTTCTTATCCCCGGGGAACGCCCCGAACAGACACGCCGCCTTGTATTTGCAATATATACAGGCATTGTCGGCGTCGGTTTTGAAATACGGCTGCGCGCTTATATCCCCCGCGCGCAGTTCCCGCGCCGCTCCGCTCAGCTTGTCCCCGACATAGCCCAAAAGCCGCTCCAGCTGCCCGTGCGTCACAAGCGACTGCTCTTTAACGGGCAAATACAGCTTCTCCCCGCCGCGTTCCATCGCGTCCATAAGCTCCGCGTCGTTGATAATTAATCCGCTGCGGCGGCGGGTCTTTGCCAGCCCCGCCGCGATTATTTCATCGCTGACGTTTTTGTCCGCCGTAAAAATTTCGTCGCGAGCGGGTGTATAAAGCATTCCGGCGGGTGTCGCGCCGCCGAAGCTTGTCTCCCCAAGCGCCAAGACATATATCGGCAGCTGCATATTGATGCCGTGGTAAATATCCGATAGCGAGAATTCTTTTTTGCCCGTTTTGTAGTCCGTCACCCGTATATACAGCTCGCCGCCCCGCCGCCAGCCGTCCACGCGGTCTGTGACGCCCATTATTTCAAGCGCGCCGTCAGCCGCCGCCGCGCGGAATTCAAGCTCGAACTTCAGCGGCTCGAAGTCTGAGCGTTCAAGCTCCGCTTTCAAATCCAGCGTCACGCGCTCTGTATCGGCGGCAAGCCGCCGCAGCAGATATCGCAGTCGCGCCGTGCCGTCCGAATCCTCCGGATAGCTGCTGTCGATATATTCCCGCGCGAATCGGCGTGTCAGCTCCCGAGCTTCATCGTCCGATATGCTCCCAAAGCCGCCGCGCTCCAGAGCGGCAGCCGCCGCGCGCTCTAAGACAAAGTGCGTGAATGTACCGGCTTGCGCGGCGTCAAAGCGCTCCGACTCCCGCGGGCGGGCACGCAGACCGTTTTGCATAAAAAAGGCGAACCGGCAGGAAAACAGCCGCTCCACGCGCGTGGCGGACAGGCGTACAGGCACGCCATACAGCCGCGCCGCAGCATCGTGAGAGAGCAGGCTTCGCCGCGTGTCGGCGCGCTCACGCGCCAGCCGCAGCGCGTTGATTTCGCTCGCCGGTCTGCATTCCGATATCGAAAGCCGCCGCGGAGCAAGTCCCAGCGCAGACCTCAGCCGCTCGACGACGAATGACGCGCGCGCGCCGGAGCCTTCGGGATAAATCACGATTAGCCGCTCGGACGGCAGTGTAAGCGCCGAATAGAGTACATTCAGCTCTCTGTAAAGCAGCCGCTCGGAGTCGTCGCGCAGCGGCACACCATAATTCTCAATCAGCTCGTCGCGCTCCGCGTCCGACAGAATGCCTGTCTTGCCGGGCAGGGAGGGCATCGCGGCGTCCGTCGCCCCGACGACGATAAGCGCGCGGATGTCGCGGCGGCGGTTCATCGCCATATCGCCCACGGTCACGCGGTCAAGCGACACCGGGATGACGCCGACGTCAAGACGCGACGCGAGCAGCGAGAACAGCCGCGCAAGCTCTGTCGGGGTGACATATGTAGATTCCAGCGCCGCATGCATGCGATCCAGCGCGCCAACTATGACGTCCCATAGCTGCGCGTATTCCGCGGACAGGCGCTTGTGTCCGGCAGCGTCAAGCTCCGCCGCGCGACGGGAGAGCGCCGCGGGCAGTTGTATTTCCTCAAGAAATTCGTACAGCGCCCGCAGCGACGCCGCGCCGTTCTCGGATCGGCTCAGCGCCGCGTCAAGGGCGGCAAGCGGCTTTGACGCAGCCATACGCGCCGCGTCAAGACGCAGCTCGCGTTCGGACATCTCGCGCGGCGGGGATCCGATGTCGGCGTCTCTGCGAGAGCGCCACCGCGTTTCCCACGCGGACTCACGCGTCCACGCTATCCTGCCGCGAATATCGCGGCGTATCGCGATTGATTCAAGAACGTCCACGCAGTCCATCGGAACTCCCGCGAAGCCTGTTTTTAGATACGCGAAAACGTCTTCATAATCCCAGCCCGACGCCACTATTTCAAGCGCCTTTACGATTAAGCGAATCGGGGGCTTTTCAAGTATACCGTCGCGTCCGCCGCGAAACACGGGTATGCCGCGGCGCTCGAAAATGCTTTCGCACAGCTCGGGATACCCACCCTCCCCGCGCGACATCACGGCAATATCGCCCCAGCGGTATCCGGAGCGCACAAGCGACTCGGCTATCGCCGCCGCGTATTCACATTCCGTGACGGCGTCCGGCGCGGCGAAAAGCTCTATGCCCGAAGCGTCAAATGGCATATCCCCGCCGACGTCGCTGTCATCTCCGAGATCACTGTTATCTCCGTCGTCGCCGAACACAGCGTACTCCGCAAGCAGCGGACTCAGTCGCCGCGCGGCGCCGTCGTCACGCGGCGGCGAAATTATCTCATACTCCGCTCCGTATTCGCGCGCAAGCCTGATAATACCGTTCGCCGTGTCGCGAACAGCGCGAAACGCGCTTCCGTCCCCCGTGATATTCGGCATTGTGAGGCAGAAGGTTAAATCCGCCCCGGCGCGGATAAGCGCCGATATAACGCGCGACTCCGGTTCGGTAAAATCATTGAAGCCGTCAAAATATAGCGGCGACGCGCAGTATGGGGATTTTTCGATTGTCTCCGCCAGACGATAGAGCAACCCGCCGGAATCGACAGCGCCGCTTCGCTCTGTCATGGCGTCGTACGCCGACATAATAAGGGCAAGGTCGCGCAGCTTTTTCCCCAGCGCCCCGCCCGCCGGAAGCGCGGCGCTTTGCAGCTCCTCCGGATTGACGCCACCGTTTTTCAGCTCTGTCACCGTTTGAAGCAGCGCCTCGGCGAAGTGCGCCCGCCGCTCCGCGCCGCCGTATGCCTCAAGCCTTTCGGAGAGCTCGCCGACAGCGCGATACATCATCAAAAGCGCCGCGCCGGAATCCAAAACGGGCTTGTCCTCACCGGCGTCCTCCGCGACGCGCGCGGCAAGCCGCTTAAAGCTCAGCACCTCACCGTGCAGCGATAAGCTATCGCCCACAACACGCAAAAGCTGACGCTCGGCGTCGTGCGAATATTGCTCCGGCACGACAAGCGTCAGCCGCCGCTCGCCGAGTCCCGCGCGGCGCTTTATTTCGTTCATTATGAACCGTGTTTTACCGCTTCCCGCGCGTCCGATAATCAGGTGTATCATCCGAATTTATGTCCATTCACTCCGCCGCGATTTTATATACCTAGGCGTCGGCGCGCGCCGCCACCACGATAACCTTCATAACCCCGTCCTCACGGACAAGCTTGTATATAACGCGGATTCCCGGCTTCAGCAGCTTGATTTTGAACAGCCCGGTCAGATTTTGACCGCCCTTGTTCCTAAGCGGGTTTCCGTATCCGCCTTCGTTGCGCGGCAGGGGGTTTTGCGATACTTTATATACAGCCTTATTAATCTGCAGCCTGACGGGACGACTTAGCGAATCAATGTCCTGCTTCGCCGACTCGGTGTATTCAACGCGCCACGCACTCACTCAAACTCAACCTCATCATCGTCGTCATCCAAGGCATCAAGCGTCAGTCCGTCCATCGCCAGCATTTCCTCCAACGTGTATGTTTTCCCGCTCCCGGTTGCCTCGCGCTCAAGGGCAAGACTCAATAGATACGCGTCGTCAAGCTCCTCCATCAACTCTTTATACCGCTCGGGAGAGATAAGAACGCACGTCGGGACGTTGTTTTTAACAACAACCTTGCATCCCGCCGCCTTTACCTCGTCAAAAATTTTTCCGGACTCTCCGCGATTGAACCTCGTAATCGGAACCAACGCGTCAAGCATTTCACCTGTCATCCTGCTGCTTGTCATCATAGCCGTGCCCTCGCTTTCATATTGGTTGATGTTTTATGGTTGTTATTATTGTACTCCCGGTATATATAAATGTCAATAAATTTATTCCCC
>JAIRRO010000045.1 GCA_031255955.1 Oscillospiraceae bacterium | reverse complement strand
TTGATTCGGACATATCATTGGATGGTTTGTTTATTTAGTGGGGCTACCCGCATGGGTTATTCTTTTGGCAGGAAGACAAAATTGGATCGCCGCCGCAATTGAGACAGCCGGAGTTCCCGCAATAATACTTGGTATTGCAATGACCTGGAAACAAAATAATAATCCCAATAGAATTGTTGATTGGGGTATTAGAATATTTACTTGTTTAATGATAATGTTGGGCGTTTCATAAGGAGAATTAGCGCACCCCTGCGGAACGCGCGACACAGCACGCGGCGATTATTCGCCAACCGCGCCCAGCGGCGCTCTTTGAATCGCTGCCCAGCGACGCGGGTAGCGCCGATCCGTCTCACCCGTTTTACTAAACACCACAATGCGCCGCGGCTCGGCGCCGCCGGGAAGCGTGTATTCCCAATCGTTTTGCAGCTCTCCGCCCACAGCCCGGGCGGCGATGGCAGCCTCTTCCGTTTCGCCGTCCGTGTCCGCAGCCTTGTGCGCGGCGAGCAGTCCGCCGATGCGAAGAAATGGCAAACACAGCTCACAGAGTACATTAAGCCGCGCGACGCCGCGCGCCGTGACGAGGTCAAGCTCCGCGCGGCGCTCTTTTATATATTCCTCCGCGCGCGCAGCGGCGACGATGACATTCGTCAGCCCCAGCGCGCTTATCGTATCGGACAAAAACTCCGCACGTTTTTCGCGCGACTCTAACAGCGTGACGCGCAGCTCCGGCTGGGCAATAGCAATAATCAGTCCGGGCGCGCCCGCGCCGGAGCCGATGTCTATCATCTGCTTCCCGGATAATTTATTGCCGCGCAGCGGCGAAGTCGCCGGCGCGGCAGATTTTGAATTATTGCGCAAGAGCGAAGCCTCTTGTGCGGTATTTGTTGCATTATCGTTCAAAGCGGCTATAACCGCCAGAGAATCCAATATGTGCAGGCGGGCGGTTTCAGCCTCGCCCGAGATGGCTGTAAGGTTCATCACGGCGTTTTTCTCCGTGAGAAGCTCATAATAGCGATTATATAAATCCAAGGCGCCGTCCGGCAGCGTTATACCGAACGCGGCTGCGCCGGAGGCTATTTCTGATGTCAGGCGCTCACCCACGCGGCGGAATCAGCTCCAAGCCGCCGAGGTATTTCCGCAGAACCTCCGGTATGACCACACTGCCGTCCTGCTGCTGGTTCTGCTCCACAAGCGCGGGCAAAATGCGGCTGGTGGCAAGCCCGGAGCCGTTTAGCGTGTGGACGTATTCAATTTGCCCGGTGGATTCGCGGCGGAAGCGTATCATACCGCGTCGGGCTTGGTATTCCCGCGTATTTGAGATGGATGAAATCTCTTTATATCCCGCCATCGAGGGGATTTGTATCTCGATATCATATGTGCGCGCCATCGCGGAGCCGCAGTCGCCCGCGGCGAGTTTCACCGTGCGGAAGTGGAAGCCCAAGCCCTTCACAAGGCGCTCTGCCTTCGTCACCAGCTCGTCAAACGCCTCGGCGGAGTCCTCCGGACGCGTTACCTGAACCATTTCCACCTTGTTGAATTGATGCCCGCGCACCATGCCGCGCTCGTCCGCGCCGTATGAACCGGCTTCGCGCCGGAAGCAGGGCGTATACGAAATATATTTGCGCGGCAGCTCACTTTCCGTCAATATTTCGTCGCGATGCAGGGATACAAGCGCCGGCTCCGCCGTGGGGAGCATATAATGCCGCCGTCCGTCCGTCGGATTTAATATCCAGTAATCCTCGTCGTCAAACTTGGGGAACTGCCCCGCCGTAAGTCCGCATTCGTATTCCAGCATATGCGGCACAAGCACCAGCTCATAGCCGTCCGCGACGTGCGAATCGATGAAATAATTTAGCAGCGCCCATTCCAGCCGCGCGCCGAGTCCGCGATATACCCAAAAACCGCTGCCCGCAAGCTTCACGCCGCGCTCATAGTCAATAAGCCCAAGCTTGGTGCATAAATCGACGTGGTGCTGCGGCTCAAAGCCAAATTTGTGCGGCTCGCCAAAGTAACGCAGCGGCTCGTTGTTTTCTTTGCCGCCGGGGGCAAGGTCCTCATCCGGCAGGTTCGGCAGGGCGAGCATCAACGTCCTGTATTCCTCCTCAATTTCGCGCAGACTGACCTCCGCGACGCGGATTTTTTCCTTCAGCGTGTTCATCAGCGCGATGACCTCCGTCGTGTCCTCGCCATTCTTGCGCATCGTGGGGATGCTCTTGGAGACGCGGTTTTGCTCCGCCTTGTCGCTCTCCACGGAGGCAATCGTTTCGCGGCGGCGCGCGTCGAGTATGACGATGCGATCCACCTGCGCGTCCACGGCGGCAAGCTTGCGCTGATACCGCGCCTTGACGCCCTCCGGATTCTCTCTGATGATTTTAATGTCAATCATTGCCCAGTCTCTCCCTGTTCCGGTATTGCGGTTTCGCTGTTTTTCGATTCGCTGTCTTCTGTCTCGTTGATATCCGATTCGCTGTTATCTGTCTCACTGATGTCCGGCTCGCCTTGCGCGGACTGCGTGAGGGCGGATATATCCGCCTCAAGGCGGGTGATTGTCGCTTTCAGCTCCGCGTTTTCTGTTTGCAGCTGGATGTTTTGCTCTTGCAGATTCTCGATTTTGCGTATCGCCGTGGCGTTTTCGTTGTGCAGCGCCTCCGCCGAGCTTTGCCCGCGCTCGCCGATGAAATACGACAGCCCGATGAAAAACATCACCACGGCAAATAAAATCGCGGTGTACGCAACGACCGCGCGGCGTGAGCCTGCGCGAGCTTCGGATTTTTCCCTCATATCGCCGCCCCCTTAAACGAGGACAGCTGCCCGATTAACGCCTCTAAATCCTCGTCTCCATAGTATTCAAGCTCAACGCGTCCGCTATTCTTATTCGCCCCGCCGACGCGGCTTTTCCCGACGATTTTTACGCGCCGACCAAGCGTTTGCGACAGCTCGCGCTCATATTCCGCCATATAATTGATTTTTTCGACGGCTTGGCGCACATCGTCCCCGGCGGAGGCGGCTGTCACTCCCGAAGCGTCAGCGTCGGATATATCGGTCGAAGTGTATACAGCCGATGTATATATATCGGAAGATTCCGGCGTCTCGATTAGCGCGCGGGCAAGTTTTTCGGCGTCACGCGTGGAAAGACCGTTCTCCACGACGTCGCGCGCCGCGCGAATCATAGCCTCGCCGTTCGGAATTGCGGCAAGCGCGCGCGCCGAACCGGCTGCCAGACTCCCGGTACGGATTAGCTCCAGCAGCTCCTGCGGCAGGGCAAGAAGGCGCAGGGCGTTTGCGATGGCGGGACGGGATTTCCCCATACGCCGCGCGATTTCCTCCTGCGTCAGCCCGAATTCATCGCCGAGAGCCTTGTATCCAAAAGCCTCCTCAATGGGATTCAGGTCTGCGCGCTGCAGGTTTTCAACAAGGGACAGCTCCATCACCTTCAGCTCGTCCGCGGCAACAACGCGCGCGGGCAGCTCCGCAAGCCCCGCCATACGGGCGGCGCGCCAGCGGCGCTCACCGGCGATTATCTGAAAAAACCCCTCGCCTAACGGTCGGACAGTCAGCGGGGACAGCACACCGTGTTCGCGAATTGACGCCGCCAGCTCCTCAAGCTGCGTCTCGTCGAACACTGTGCGCGGCTGACCGCGGCGCGGTTCGATTTTTTCGATGGGGATATACTCAAAATCGTTCGTTTCGCCGAGCAGCGCATTGCTCGCCAGCGCGCTGTTGAGCAACGCGGCGAACCCCGTGCCAAGACCCTTTGCTCTGTTTGGTGACATTGTCATCTCTCCCTTCAGCCTGAATTGCGAACCAAAAATTCGCGCGCCAGCTCCCTGTACGCCAGCGCGCCGCGCGAGGAGGCGTCATACGTCAAAACAGGCTCGCCGTGGCTGGGCGCCTCCGATACGCGCACGTTGCGCGGCACGACGACGCCGTAAACCTTGGTTCCGAAGTATTTTTTGATTTCATCGGCGACCTGCGCCGAAAAATTTGTGCGTGAATCGTACATCGTCAGCAGCACGCCCTCAATATCAAGCGCGGGATTGTGACCGCGTTTAATCATCCGCACCGTGGCGATGAGATCGGACAACCCCTCTAACGCAAAATACTCGCACTGCACCGGAATCAGCGCCGTATCCGCCGCGCACAGCGAATTTATCGTCAATAGCTCCAGCGAGGGAGGACAGTCGATGAGAATATAATCGTATTCGCCGCGCAGCTGCCCGAGGGCTTTTTTCAACACAAATTCCCGCGAATCGATGGACACCAGCTCCACACCGGCGCCGGAGAGAGACTTATTCGCCGGAAGCAGCCCGCCAAACGGCGTCTGGACGACGGTGCTAACAGGCGGAGCTCCGCCTATTAAAATTTCGTATGTACCGGGCGCGCCGGAATTTTTATCGACGCCCATACCGCTGGTTGCGTTCCCCTGCGGGTCCATATCGCAGAGCAGCGCGCGCTTCCCCGCAGCCGTCAGCGCGGCTGTGAGGTTCACGGCGGTGGTCGTCTTGCCGACGCCGCCCTTTTGATTCGTAACAGCGATAATTTTACCCATAGCTTTGCCCATGCTGGGGCGCCTCCGTCTTTCGCGATTTTCCGCGCAAATCCGCGCCTGCGGACGCCGCGGCGATGTTGCGGTGATGTTTCGGTGAGGATATATTATCACGCACGGAGGTGGTTGTCAAACCCAACGCAGAAATATATCGCGTCCCGCACGCAAATACTGTATACTAAGCCGCAGCGAAGCGCAAGACAAGGAGCGTCAAAGCGCGGCGCAAGGAAAAAGCCCAAACAAATTATTGAAATACGCCAAAGAACAAAACATCACCACAGGCTCAATCTTCATCACGCGCCGCACCATCAATCCCATTCTCAATAAGCTCGACCGCGCGCTGTCTTACGTCACAACAGAGCGCAGCAAGCAAGGGGCGGCAGCCCCTCGGCGGCTTTTGGGGACTTTTCGCCGAGACGAAAAGGGTGCCGCCGGAGGCGAAATGGACAATGTGAATGGATTTGCCAAATCGTCCTGCGCTGCCAAGCGCACAGAAGGCATCTGCCAAACACCCCTGCGGCAGCCGCCGCAACCCCGTTGCCATACACTCCGAAAT
>JAIRRO010000021.1 GCA_031255955.1 Oscillospiraceae bacterium | reverse complement strand
GACGGCGATATTCTTATGCATCAATGTGTATTCCATAACCGCTGCTCCTTAATTGCTCCTTCAATCGCGCTGCTTAATCGCTGCTTTTTCCCCGTGGCGTGTTTTTGTATGCTATGGTGACACTATACCACAACGGAGCGCGGAATTCAAACGGCTCAAAAAAACCTATAGACAACGCGCCTATCATATGTTATCATACCCGCGACGCTGAATTTGGCGTCAAGCAGAGTAGGGCTTTATGCGTGAAGTGCCGGACGGGATGGGGAGTTGCCCGCCGGACGAAGGGAGCGAGCGAGTAAGCGAGTAAGTGTTCGCCGCCGCCCACGATATGAGGTCCGCGCCCGCTGCCGCATAGAGGCGAGGCAAAGCAGCTTTTGATTTTTCCTCCTGATATGTGGCGCGTTTTGTTGGCGCTGCCTGCGGTTTCTTCACCGCGGGTGGCGGAGTTCGCATCTTTGCCGCATATTTTAAGGAGGAATTTTTATGTCAAAAAAAGGTCTTGCCGTGACAAAAACAATCGTCACACTCTCACTGCTCGCAGCGATGAGCATCGTCCTGTCCAGAATTCTCGCCGTCAACGTGGGTCCGTACAGATTTTCGATAGGCAGTATGCCGCTCTTGCTTGCGGGGCTGCTGTTCGGTCCTGTCGGCGGGGCGTTGTGCGGGTTCGCCGCCGATTTTCTCGGCGCGTTTTTCCTCGGTAACGGTCCGTACAGCCCGATGCTCGCGCCGACGCCGATACTTATGGGTCTGCTCCCCGGACTCCTGCGCCATTTTGTATGGGAAAAACCGGGCAGTGTGTCGCGGTATATCCTTGCCCTGCTGCCGTCGTATATCGTCGGTTCAATGGGATACTCGACGTTTATTCTGTCGAAATATATCTACGGGCAGCCGTTTCTGCCGCTTTTCATGCAGCGCGTCGTTATTTATGCCGTGACGTTCGTCGTGGACGCCGCAATCGTGTTTCTGCTTGTAAGAAGCGGAATTTTTCATAATACGGGGATAATAGAAAGGTCTGACGCCCGAAAATGAGCATTCAATCCACCCTTGAGTACATCCACAGCGTAAAATGGCAGGGCGCAAAGCCCGGACTGGAGCGCACGCGTGAGCTGCTGCGCAAGCTGGATAATCCCGAAAAGTCGCTGAAATTCATACACGTCGCGGGGACGAACGGCAAGGGCAGCACGGCTGCCATGATGGCGTCTGTACTGCGCGCCGCGGGGTTTAAGACGGGGCTGTACACCTCTCCGTATATCCTGCGCTTTAACGAGCGTATGCAAATTAACGGCGAGCAGATTTCGGACGCGGAGCTTGAGGCTATGACGGATATTATCCGCCCGCACGCGGACTCAATGACCGATTCCCCAACGGAATTTGAGCTGATAACGGCGCTTGCCATGCTGTATTTCAAAAGAGCGGAGTGCGATATTGTTGTGCTTGAGGTGGGTCTTGGCGGCGAGCTGGATTCCACGAATGTTATTGATACGCCGGAGCTTGCCGTCATCACGGCGATGGGTCTTGACCACACGGCGGAGCTGGGTCCGACGCTGCGCGAGGTCGCCTCGGCGAAGGCGGGGATAATCAAGCCGCGCGGCGCGGCTGTTGTCTATGGCGCGGAGCCGGAGGCGCTGGCGGTGTTTGAGGAGCGGTGTCGTGCCGTCGGCGCGTCGCTGGAGCGCGCGGATTTTTCACGGCTGCGCGTGAAAACGCTCTCGCTTGACGGCTCGCTGTTCGACTTTTTGCCGCTGACGGATATTCGCATCCCCCTTGCCGGGACATATCAGCCCAAAAACGCCGCGCTTGCGATTACGGCGCTTGAGGCGCTGCGGCGGCGCGGCTATGACATCCCCGACGCGGCGATACGCGCGGGGCTTGGCGCCGTCAAATGGCCCGGCAGGTTCGAGGTTTTGCGCCGCGATCCGGTTTTCATAATCGACGGCGCGCACAATCCGCACGGCATCGCGGCAGCGGCGGACAGCATTCGCGAGCTTTTTGCCGACAGACTAAGCCGCGGGGATAAGCCTGTGTTTCTCGTCGGTGTTATGGCGGATAAGGACGTTCGCTCGATGATGGGGTCTATTGCGCCGTTTGCCGGCGCGTTCATCGCCGTCACCCCCGATAATCCGCGCGCGATGAAGGCGCCGGAGCTGTCCGCGCTGCTTTCGGAATACGGTGTGCCGTCAGAGGCGTATGACTCCGTTTCAGAGGGCGTTCGACGCGCCATGGAGCTGGCGGGACGCGACGGCGCGGTCGCCGCGTTGGGTTCGCTGTATTTCTCTTCTGACGTCAGACGCGCGGCGTTTGTCTGAATCGGGCGTGTATCGCCTGTTTTGCCGCATATTCTTGTATAAATCGACGACGATATAATGGCTTGTTTATCACGCGGTTCTCTGGTAGAATAATTTCTGTGCGCCGTCGGCGCGCGCGTAATTTAATTTTACGGGAGAAAAAGGAGAGCATTGGTCATGGGTAGCACAGCGTATTACATTGCCGCGGGTGCGGCAGGGGTGCTCGCGCTGCTGTTCGCGTTGTTTCTTGTGAAGAGAATCAACGCCGTTCAGCCGGGCACAGAAAAAATGAAGGAGATTGCCGCGGCGATTAACGAGGGGGCTATGGCGTTCCTCGGGAGGCAGTACAGGGTGCTTGCCATTTTTGTCGCGCTGCTTGCGGTGCTTATGTGCGTCGTCGGTATCGCGACGGGTACGGGTAACGGCAGTCTGGAGCCGATGACGGCGGTGGCGTTTGTCATTGGCGCGCTCTGTTCCATATTGGCGGGCAATTTCGGTATGCGTGTCGCGACGAAGGCTAACGTCCGCACGGCAAACGCGGCTCGCGAAGGCGGGCTTAACAAGGCGCTCGGCGTTGCCTTCTCAGGCGGCAGCGTGATGGGTATGTGCGTTGTGGGGCTGGGTCTTGTCGGGTTGACAATTGTCATCGTTCTGGTTAATACGCTTTTGAAGGATATGGAACTGTCCACGCGGGCGGCGATTATCAACGGGTATGCGCTGGGCGCGTCGTCCGTTGCGCTGTTCGGGCGCGTCGGCGGCGGTATTTATACCAAGGCGGCGGACGTCGGGGCTGACCTTGTCGGCAAGGTTGAAGCCGGTATTCCGGAGGATGACCCGCGCAACCCTGCCGTTATCGCGGATAACGTGGGCGATAACGTGGGCGACGTTGCCGGTATGGGCAGCGATTTGTTTGAATCCTTTGTCGGTTCAATCGTGGCGGCGATTGCGCTTGCGGGCGGTATTCCGGCGCTGCGCGGCGGCGGGGATACCATCGTCGGCGCGGGGCTGAT
>JAIRRO010000149.1 GCA_031255955.1 Oscillospiraceae bacterium | reverse complement strand
GCGACGATTTTATCATATCCGCGCTCACGCGCCGCCGCAATGACGCGCGGCGTTAAAATATCATTCACCGCCTCTGAAAGTGACGCCGCGAGCGAGGCTTTGTCTATCGGCTCTCCCCTTTGCTCCGCGTTGTGAATGATGTTGACCACAGCTGTTTTAAGTCCGGAAAAGGACATATCATAAGGCGCACCCTCGATAACGGGGCGCGGCAGTTTATATTTTTGCGTGTCGCCCGTTTTGGCAAGCTCGTCAAGCAGCGCCCCGCCGGGATAGGGCAGCCCCAACGCGCGGGCTGCTTTGTCAAAGCACTCCCCCGCCGCGTCGTCGCGCGTGGCTCCGATGATACTTATATCCGTATAATCGCGCACATCGGCGATTACGCTGTTTCCGCCGGATACGATAAGTGCGATAAACGGCGGCGTCAGCTCCGGAAACGCGATATAGTTTGACGCGATATGACCCCTCAAATGATGCACGGGAACAAGCGGAACACCCAGTGCCATCGCCGCCGCCTTGGCAAAGCCCAGCCCGACCAATAGCGCGCCAATCAAGCCCGGCGCGTATGTCACAGCCACGGCGTCAAGCTCCCGCTTTGTTATTCCTGCGTTTTTAATCGCCGAGTCCGCCAGACGCGCCACGGCGTCTAAATGATTGCGTGAGGCAATCTCCGGCACCACGCCGCCGTAAAGCGCGAATTTGTCGGCTTGCGAAAATATTTCGTTTGACAGCACCTCGCGCCCGTTTCGCGTCACGGCGGCGGCGGTTTCGTCGCAGGAGGATTCAATCGACAGTATCAGCATATCGAGCCTTCATCCCTCCATTAAATATCAAGCTTCATTATAACAGCGTCCTCGTGCGGGCAGTCATAATAGCCCCGCCGCTGACCGACGCGCATAAATCCGTGCTTTTCGTATAGCCTCAGCGCGGCGGCGTTCGAGGCGCGCGCCTCCAAAAATATGTTGGCAATGCCGACGTTTCGCGCATGCTCTATCACATCGCGCATCAGCGCGGACGCAACGCCGCGCCGACGCGAAGCTTCGCGCGCCGCGATATTCATCAGCTCAGCCTCGTACCCTATTTCACGCAGAATCACATAGCCCAAGATATCGCCGCGCTCCGTGTCGCGCGCCACGGAGAAATATGAATCCTCGCCGTACAGCTCGCGCAGGAGCTGCCCTTGCGTCCACGGCAGTGAGAACGACGCGCACTCAATTGCGTGGATGTCCTCCATATCGGCGTCCGCGGCGGGCGTCACGATAATCGCGCTCACTTGCAATCCGCCCAGCTTTGCCCTATGCCTGTCTGCACGGTCAGCGGCACATCGAGGCTCGCCGCCCCCTCCATCTCGCGGCGCAGCATCTCCGCTACGCCGGATGCCTCGCTTTCCGGCGCCTCTGCTATCAGCTCATCGTGAACCTGCAAAATCAGCTTTGATTCGCGGCTTTCGGCTTTTAGTCTTTCATATGTCCGCACCATCGCTATTTTTATAATATCAGCCGCCGTGCCCTGTATCGGTGTGTTCAGCGCGACGCGCTCGCCGAAGGCGCGCATATTGTGATCGCGCGAGGCGAGCTCCGGCACATATCGCCGCCGCCCGAAAAGCGTCGTGACATATCCGTCGCGCTTCGCCCGCTCCACGATGTCCGTCATATATGCGCGCACGCCCGAAAAGCGCTCTAAATAGCCGTCGATGTATTCCTTTGCCTCCGCGACGGATACGCCTATATCCTTTGATAATGAAAACGCGGATATGCCGTAAACAATTCCGAAATTGACCGCCTTCGCGCGCCCCCTCAATAGGGGCGTCACCTCAGACAGCGCCGTCCCGAACACGCGCGCGGCTGTCACCGCGTGAATGTCCTCCCCCGCGCGGAATGCATCAAGCATCGCGGAGTCCCCCGCAATATGCGCCAGCAGGCGCAGCTCTATCTGCGAATAGTCCGCGTCGATAAGCAGTCTGCCGGGCGGCGATATGAACATTCGGCGCAGCTCCGCACCCAGCTCCCGCCGCACGGGAATGTTCTGCAAATTCGGCTCTGTTGAGGATAGTCGTCCCGTGGCGGTCGTCGTCATCTGAAAGCTGGTGTGAATCCTGCCGTCCGGGGCAATAACCCGCAGCAGTCCGTCGGCGTATGTCGCCTTCAGCTTTGTCAGCTCTCTGTATTCCTTGACCGCCGATATCACTGGGTGCTTGTCCTCAAGCCTGTCCAGCTCCTCCGCCGCCGTTGAGTATCCTGTTTTCGTTTTCTTGGGTGACGGAAGCATCAGTTTTTCAAAAAGCACCTCTCCCAGCTGCTTGGGCGACGCGATATTAAACACCTCTCCGGCAAGCTCGTATATGCGTCCCTCCGCCTTGTCAACGCGAATGGCGAGCATCTCGCCGAATTCGCGCAGCGCTTCGCTGTCCGTCAGCACGCCCTCGCGTTCAATATCCGCCAGCACGCGGCAAAGCGGCATTTCAACGTCGTAATAAAGCCGCTCCATACCGTCCTCGCGCAGCCGTTCGGACAGCACGGCGTACAGCCGCGCCACGTCCCCGTCGCGCAGTCCGCGCTTCAGATATCGCCGCGCCAGCGTCTCGGCGTCAAATTGTCTGTCCGTCGGTGATATGAGATAAGCCGCAAGCGCCGGGTCAAACACGTATTCCGTCGTGTCGCCGCCGCGCATCAGGTCTTTTATATTAAACGCAATTTGTGAGGTATTTATCCCGTCCGGCAGTTCTATCTCCGCTTCCTCAATATCCTCGCCGTCCTGCGCCTCGTCGGCGTTTTCATCCGACGACGCGGGAGAGAGCTTCATTTTATCTATAAGATTGCGAAAGCCCAACCGCGCGAACAGCTCGTACAGGCGCGCGCCGTCCGGTTCCCTCATGGAAAACGCACCCTCGTCAATTTCAAGCGGCGCGTCACATCGTATAGCGGCGAGGGTTTTGGATAAAAACGCGCTTTCTTTGCCGTCCGTCAGCCTTGTTCTGACTGCGCCCTTTATATCGGCGCTGGTTTCCGGCGACGCAAGCGCGGTGTACAATTCCTCAATGCCGCCATAATTGCGCACCAGCTCCAGCGCCGTTTTTTCTCCGACGCCACGCACCCCGGGGATGTTGTCCGACTGGTCGCCCATCAACGCCTTGAGATCGATGAGCTTTATCGGCTCGAAGCCGTATTCCTCGCGGAACACCTCACGCGTGTAATTGATGGTTTCTGTCCGCCCGCCCTTTGTTTTTATCAGCAGCACGCGCGCGGTGTCTGATATAAGCTGCAGGCTGTCGCGGTCGCCCGTAACGATAACGGTTTCCCAGCCGCGCTTTGTTGCGCCGCTTGCCGCCGTGCCTAAAATATCGTCAGCCTCCCAGCCCGCCGCCTCGGCGCGCGCGATATTCATAATATCAAGCGTTTGCTTGGCTATCGGCATCTGCGCCGCCAGATCATCCGGCATGCCGTGACGCGTCGCCTTGTAGGCAGTGCTCAGTTCGTGCCGAAAAGTCGGCTCCGGTCGGTCGAACGCCACAAGCGCCAGCTCCGGCGCTTCGTCCGCAAACAGCTTTTGCAAAATCCGTATAAAGCCGTAAACAGCGTTTGTCGGTGTGCCGTCGGGCGCGTTAAGCTGCCGTATTCCGTAAAATGCGCGATTTATTATACTGTTGCCGTCGATGACCATCAGCTTCACGTGTGTCGCCCGCCTTCTTTTATTGGATTGTGTTCTCGCCGCAATGCTAATTTACGGCGTTTCTGCCTTGCTGTAAAATGGATCCCGCATCAATATCATCCCGACGGCAAAGGGAATCGCCGCTATTAGCAGCATAACAAAGGCTGTCATAAACATCATGCCGCCGGTGCTTGCAGCCTCCAGCGCCGCCTCCTGCGCTTCATAAGCTGCCTCTCCCGAGTTAAGCACCGTCGCCCCCAAAGCCACAATATCATGCAGAAAATGCAGCCCCATTACGATGAGGATATTGCCTGTTTTCAGCACGATAAAGGCGAACAACGCGCCGAGAATTGCCGTCGGCAGGAAGCGCGTCGGGTCAAGATGGAACAGTCCGAACATCACCCCGCAGATAAGCACCTTCAGCTTGTTTGATTTTATCACCCGCAGCGACGAGAGGATGAATCCGCGGTGCATCAGCTCCTCGCACGTCCCCGCGAGAAACGAGGATACAATCACCGCAATGAAAAAGCTTGCGTCAGCGAAAAATTCCGACATAGCGCGGCTTGTTTCCATCACGCTCGGAAATATCGCCATTGTAATTGCACTCGCGGCAATCGCTGCGAAATACGCCGCAATCCACAGCACCACCGAGCCGATAACCTGCCTCAGCCTCGGCTTTGCCATCGGCAGCAGATCGCGCCATGTCCCGCGAAACAGAAACATGCCCACAATTGCCACGGCGGCAATAAACAGCTCTGTGATAATCAGCCCCGCTATGCCGAGCTGCAGCTGCACATAAGCCAGCAGCGTAATCGCCGCGGCGAGTTGAAATAAAAGCATAACAATTCCGTGCCACGGCTTCAGCTTTGATTCACCGCGAGCCTTGTTGACCTCAATTACGTCGCCCGCTAATACGCTGCCTTCGATTACGCTGCCTTCGA
>JAIRRO010000091.1 GCA_031255955.1 Oscillospiraceae bacterium | reverse complement strand
GAGGCGGGCGACGCCGTATCCGCCGCGGGATATATCCGCAACGCGTTTGAGGACGCGCTGCCGATCCGCCGCCGCGCGGAGATTAATCAGATAAAAAGCGCGTTAATATCGCACGGGGCGCTTGCTGCCTCAATGACCGGCACGGGCAGCGCGGTGTTCGCGCTGTACGATTCCAAAGCGGCGGCGCAGGGCGCGCGCGACGCCATATCGCGCGAGTATAACAAATGCTTCGCGACGGAGCTGACGCGCGGCACACCGATTTCGACCGACGAAACAGCCTGAGGCAGGGGAGGGATAACACAACAGCTATGCTTATAACAGATATGACGCGCCGACGCGGCGAAGCGAAAAAGCTCCGCGTTATTCCGAGAATAGAGTCCGACGTCAATACAGGCTTGTCGCACGCCGAGGCGGCGGAGCGGCTGCGCTCCGGCTATGGCAACGAAAGCCCCGCGCCGCCGGAGCGAACCACGGGGCAAATCATAGCGGACAATGTGTTTACTTATTTCAATCTGATTTTCACGGTGCTGGCGATATGCGTGATAATCGCGGGGAAATATAAGGAGCTGACGTTCCTGCCCGTCGTATTTATCAACATCATCATCGGCACGGTGCAGGAGCTGCGAAGCCGCCGCGCCCTGCGGGCGATGACGCTTGTCACAGAGCCGAAAGCCGTTGTGATACGCGGCGGCGCGGAGATAACCGTACCGTGCGAGCAGACCGTGCGGGACGACGTCGCCGTGTTCTCACGCGGGCGGCAGATATATGCCGACGCCGTTGTGCTGACGGGGGAGTGCCGCGTAAACGAGGCGCTTGTGACGGGGGAGTCCGACGAGATAACGAAAACGCCCGGCTCGGCGCTGCTTTCCGGCAGCTTTGTGGTATCGGGGGAGTGCCGCGCGCGGCTTGATAAGGTTGGGCGCGAGTCCTTTGTGTCCAAGCTTACGCTTGAAGCCAAGAAAACAGGCAAAAAAATGCGCTCTGAAATGATGTACGCCTTAACGCGTCTCGTTAAAATCATCGGAATTGTCATTATACCGTTCGGCGCGATTATGCTGTATCAGCAGCTTTATGTGCTGCACGAGCCGTTTTCTGAGGGTATGATTTCCACCGTCGCGGCGCTGATCGGAATGATTCCGGAGGGACTGTATCTCTTGGTGTCCGTCGCCATTGCCGTGTCCGTGATGCGTCTTAGTCGGCGGCGCGCGCTTGTGCAGGAGATGCGATGCATCGAGACACTTGCCCGCGCGGATGTGCTGTGCGTGGACAAAACGGGTACGATTACAGAGCCGGAAATGACGGTGCGCGAGGTTGTTCCCCTCTCGCCGGACACGGCTCCCATTGAAAAAATTGACGCCATTATGGCTGATTATCTCGGCGGCGCGGGTGTTGAAAACGAAACCTTCGCCGCGCTGACAAAGCATTTTACGGCAACCCCTCGGCGGCGCGTCGCAAAGCGGCTACCCTTCACCTCTGTGAATAAATACGCCGGGGCGACGCTTTCAGACGGCTCGGCTTTTCTGCTCGGTGCGCCGGAAAAGCTCCTGTCGCCGGGGTCCTGTCACGCGGAAACGGCGTCGCGATATTCCGCAGAGGGCTATCGCGTGCTGCTGCTGGCGTCAATATCAACCGGTCTTGACGACGCCGCGAAAACCCCGCCGACGGACGCCGTGCCGCTGGCTTTAATTTTGCTGACGAATAAAATTCGCGCCGCCGCGCCGGAGACATTTCGCTTCTTTGCGGAGCAGGGCGTATCCATCCGCGTCATATCCGGGGACAACGCGGAGACTGTTTCGCGCATCGCGCAGGATGCCGGCATCGAAAACGCCGATAAATACATCGACGCCTCCGGGTTGAAAACAGAGCGCCAAATCCGCCGCGCCGCCGCGGAATACACCATTTTCGGACGCGTGACGCCGGACGTCAAGCGGCGGCTTATCCGCGCGATGAAGGCGGAGGGACACACCGTAGCCATGACGGGCGACGGCGTCAACGATGTGCTGGCGCTAAAGGACGCGGACTGCGGCATTGCAATGTCCTCCGGCAGCGACGCCGCCTGTCATGTCGCGCAGCTTGTGCTGGTGGATTCAGATTTTTCCGCTATGACCTCCGTCGTGATGGAGGGGCGGCGCGTAATCAACAATATTGAGCGCTCCGCGGCGCTGTTTCTTGTGAAAAATATTTTCAGCTTCACGCTGACCCTGCTCGCGCTGCTTTTCGCGCTCAGCTATCCGATGAATCCGTCAAAGCTCACGCTGTTCAATATGATGTTCATCGGAATACCGTCCTTCGTGCTGGCGCTTGAGCCGAACCGCGCCCGCGTAAAGGGCGGATTTATGGCAAACGTGCTGATAAAAGCATTCCCCGCGGGGATTACGGATCTGCTTGCCGTGCTTGCCATAATCATCATCGGTGAGCGGCGCGGATTCACGCAGAGCGAGGTGTCCACGATGTCCGCTATCGCGCTTTCGTTTATCGGGCTGCTGATGCTCGTCAAGGTATCGCGTCCGCTTAATAATATTCGCCGCGCGCTGATAATCGCGATGCCGGTGTGCTTTGCCATCGGGGCGATTTTCCTGCGTGAGCTGTTTGAAATGACGCCGCTCGGCGCGCCTGCCCTAATCACAGTGATACTCGTATGCCTTGCCTCTGTGCCGGTCATAATGCTGCTGTCCCTGCTTGCCCGACGATTCCGCGCGCTGTTTCCTGATAAAAGCGCCCGCCGCCGTCCGCGCCGCGTGCGGGTATGATTTTTACCGATCGTATATTGAAAATAAAAAATGAAAAAAAGTTGACACGCGGCGCGTAATGGTGTAATATACCCTCAATAGTCGATCAAGAAGGTCGATGCGCGATCGAAACCGCATCGCGAGACTTAAGGTAAATCGCCGGATCAATATCGGACATAATGACGATCACGAAGATCGCCGTATCCGCCACAAGGCGGGTATTGCACTTCGTGATTTATTTTTTTTGTCCGATTTTGCGCGCGCCGGGCGATGAGCCTAAAAATGTATTATTGTAGGAGGAATTCAAATGAAAACGAAATCAGTATTGGCAACTCTCTTAGCGCTTGTTATGTGCTTCGCGCTGCTTGCATCCTGCGGTGGTGACACTGCACCCGCGCCCACATCCGGCGGTTCTGTGGGCGAAAGCGAAGAAGCTCCCGCCGGTGCCACGCCGGACGACGCCGCTCCCGTGGAGACGGTGCGCGATTCAATCGTTGTTTCAATAGCAGATATGACAGGCGGCGGGTATGACCCCATTTGGAGCTATTCCGGCGTCTCGGGGTATGATTTATTCCACACCTCGCTGCTGAAAATCAACGCGGATGTCGAGACGGAGCCGGACATCGCGTCGAGCTACAAAATATCTGACGACGGTCTGAGATACACCTACACCATCCGCGAGGATATCAAATTCGCGGACGGCACGACACTTACACCTGAGGATGTTGCGTTTACGTACCGCACGGCGAAAGAAGCGGGCGGGGCGGTCGATCTCACGATGGTGGAATCAATCGAAGTAAGCGGCAATGATGTCATATTCACGCTTAGCAGGGTATATTCTCCGTTTATCCGCACCACGGCGCTGCTTGGCATAGTACCCGAACATGCGTATGACGACAGTTATGCGAACAATCCGGTGGGCACCGGTCCGTTCAAGGTGAAGCAATTGGACATTGGACAACAGCTTATTATAGAACCGAACGAATATTTTTACGGGATTAAATCACCGTTCAAGCAAATTACATTCCTCGCGCTGGACGAACAGGCAGCCCTCGCCTCCGCCCAAACGGGAGCGCTGGATGTTGTTATGGTAAATCCCGAATACGCCAAGGAATCGGTTGCGGGAATGCATATGGTGACCTGCACGACCTCCGATAACCGTGGCTTTAACCTGCCGATGGTTACGGAGAGCGTGGACTCCAACGGAGAGGTTGTCGGTAACAACGTAACGAGCGACATCGCCGTGCGAACAGCCTTGAACATGGGCATCAACCGTCAGACCATTATCGACAACGCCCTTAACGGTATCGGGACGCCCAGTTATACATATTTTCAGGGACTGCCGTGGGGCAACACAGAGCCTGTGTTCATAGACGGACAAGTTGAAGAAGCGAAAGCCATTCTGGAAGCTGCGGGATGGGTGGACACGGACGGCGACGGAATACGTGAAAAGGATGGCGTAAAATGCGAATTCCGAATTACGGGACGCACAGACGACCTGCAGCGTTATAATCTTGCCGTTGCTCTGTCTGAGAGCGCGAAGCCGCTGGGGATAAACATCATAGCGGAGGCTATGGACTGGACGACCGCCAGAAAACTGAGCCGCAATATACCTACATGCATCGGCACAGGCAGCTATACATACATCGATATCTACACGGCGTTTCATTCTATGTATGCCGTAAAGGACAGCGCAATGGGACTCTCCGGCGCGCCGATGTACGCTAATGACACGGTGGACGGATACCTTGACGCAATGCTGGCGGCAAAGACCGACGAGGAAGCGATTGCCCTGGGCAAGAAAGCGCAATACGACGGACAGACGGGTCCGAACGTAGAATTCCCATACGTTTGGCTGGTGAATATAGACCACACATATTTTGTGCGTGACGGACTCGACCTCGGCGTCCAGAGAATTCACCCGCACGGACACGGCGCGCCTGTGATTCAGAACCTTAATGAGTGGTCATTCATTAAATGAGAGCGCACAATCCCGCAAAAATGTTTATAACGCTTGTGCGTATGGCACTGCTGCTGTTCGGGACCAGCCTTGTGGCGTTTGTCCTTATATCGAACGCGCCTGTTGACCCGATGGAATCATTCGCACCATCGGAGCGAAACGTATCGCAGGAGCAGCGCGAGCACATCGCGGAATACTGGGGGCTGAATAAGCCCCCGGTAGAACGCTATTTCTCATGGCTGGGCAATGTTTTGCGCGGCGATATGGGAACATCAAGCTCTTTCCGAAAGCCTGTTTCCGCCGTGATAGCGGAGCGATTTACAGGTTCGCTTGTGTTAATGCTGACTGCGTGGGCGTTTTCAGGCGTGCTGGGGTTTACACTCGGCGTCATATGCGGTGCGAATCCCAACGGCGTGGCGGATAGAATTATTCGCACGTTCAGTTTCATACTTGCTTCAACGCCCGTGTTTTGGATAGGGCTATTGCTATTGATGGGACTCTCGATCAGGCTTGGCTGGTTCCCGCTCGGGCTTGCCGTGCCGATTGGTAAAGCAGCCTCAGAGGTCACTCTTGGCGATAGAATACATCATCTCATTTTGCCGGCGTTTACACTTAGCATAACGGGCATAGCCTCCATTACGCTGCATACGCGTGAAAAGCTGGTTGAAGTGATGAACAGCGACTATGTGACCTTCGCCCGCGCCCGCGGGGAGAGTAGGGCGGTGAGCATACTGCGTCACGGTCTGCGAAATTGCGCCATCCCCGCCATCACGTTGCAATTCGCGTCGTTCTCCGAGCTGTTTGGCGGCAGCGTGCTGGCTGAGAATGTGTTTTCATATCCGGGCTTGGGCAGTGCGGTCAGTCGTGCCGGAATAAACGGCGATGTGCCGCTTATCCTCGGCGTGACGATGTTTTCCGTGTTGTTCGTGTTCGTCGGGAATTTAATTGCCAATCTTTTGTACAGTCTGCTGAATCCGCAGATAAGGGGAGAGGGGAGGCTGTCATGAATCTACGCAAAAAGACATTGCTTATAGCCTCCGGTATGGTGCTGTTCCTGTTGATTATCGCAATAGCGGGCGCGGTTATGCCGCCGGAGTTGTACGCGCCGGATTACGCCGCGAAGAAGCTGCCACCATCCGCAGCGCATCTGTTCGGCACAGATTTTCTTGGAAGGGATATGTTTTTTCGCACGGTTAAGGGACTTTCGTCAAGTATACTGCTCGGAGTTCTGGCATCGTCGGTAAGTGCGGCGCTTGCATTGATTCTTGGGCTGCTCGCCGCTATGGCGGGCGGCGTTATTGATACCATAGTGTCGTATATGGTGGATATGTTTATGGGTATACCTCATATGGTGCTGCTGGTATTGGTATCCTTTGCGGTCGGCAGAGGACTGCGCGGCGTAATTCTCGCTGTGGCACTGACGCATTGGCCGAACCTGACGCGCGTAATTCGCGGCGAAGTACTCAGTCTGCGCGAAGCGCAGTATATTAAAGCCGCGCGGAGCTTCGGCAGGACGAAGGCTCAAATTGCAATGACGCATATCATACCGCACGTGGTGCCGCAATTTATCGTCGGGCTAATTTTACTATTTCCCCACGCGATAATGCATGAGGCTAGCATAACATTTTTAGGCTTCGGTCTGTCGGTGGATTCCCCCGCCATCGGCATTATACTGTCAGAGGCGATGAAGCATATCGCCACGGGAATGTGGTGGCTTGTGTTGTTCCCGGGCATAGCGCTGGTGGCTGTTGTGATGACGTTTGACAAGCTGGGCAGACATATAAGCGCACTGCTTGACCCACACACGGCGCAGGAATAAACGCGCGGCGTTATGCGCTGTAATGAAAGGAACACGAACAATGGACGCTGTTTTGAAGCAATGGCCGATAAAATTGCGCGACATTTCGATAGTCGCGCCGTATTTCCACAGGGCGAGCCTGCTTATTGCCGCCGATTGCGCGGCATACGCATACCCGGCGTTTCACGGGCGGCTTACCGAGGGCAAGACGCTTGTAATCACCTGCCCGTGCAACGAAGCGCTTTTGCACGACAGGGTGCGGAATATACTGGTTTACAACGATATTCTTGATGTTACGCTCGTCAAGGTGTCGTCAGATTGCTGCGCGGTTTTTCCGGTCGCCGTGATGAACGCGATAAAGAACAGCGGAAAGGATATCCCGCTGAGAATGATGACAGTTTTCCCTGACGGGGAAGTGGTGGATTGAAGCGTAAGCCCGCCGCCGTCAGCGCCGCGTACGGGTATAAATCCGATACCCCTTGCCATTTGCGCCTCATCGTAGTAGAATAGCAAGCGTTAAACAAAAGACGCGATGGAGGCGAAGGAATGCCCG
>JAIRRO010000041.1 GCA_031255955.1 Oscillospiraceae bacterium | reverse complement strand
ACGGCAACCGCCGAGCCGTCAAAATGCCGCGCGTCGAGGACGATGATATTCTCATAGTGCGGCGCGAGCCACGGCACAAACGCGTTTGCAAAGGAATCCTTTATCACCACCGCTGTTTTTCCGTTTTTCACGGATGTTGAAATCCGCAATATCGGGTGGTCGCCGCCGATAAACACGCTGTACAGCGCCTTGCCGTTTCCGCTCGGCGGATAAAGCAGCCGCGGGGAGGTTTCCAGCTCGCCCTTATAGCTGTAGCAGAATATCGTGTCGGGCTTTTCTTTTATCGATTGCGAGGGCGACATATTGTAGAGATACCCCAAAAATCCCGGTATCGCCGTTTCCTCGTATTCCGATAACGCCTTCGGCTCAAACCCGGCGGCGGTTGAAAACGCCCTGTAGGCGTAGTACGCGCCCAGCGCCGTCCAGTGATGATCCGTGCGAAAGTAGATATATTCGTCGCGGTGCGCCTCTATTTCCGAATAGGCGTCCACGGGCGTCACGCCCTCCGCGAGCGCTTCGTACACGGTGTTTATCGCGTCCAGCGCGGAATCCGAGGTTTCGCTGTACGGCTCCGGCATAAATTCTATTTGCGTCGGTACGAGAATCGAAAACACACGGACATTCTCCGGCAGAGCCTCGCGATATTCGTTTATCACCTCGGCGTATCGCTCAGCCGCGCGCTTGCTGTAGCCGAAAAGCTCTACTAATCTGTCGTCAAAGACGAGCATCGGACCCTTTACGCGCCCCGCGCCGAGCTGCGCTGAGTCTTCGGGGTCGGTGGAGGGCTGCAGCTCGCGCTCCGGACGCGGCTTCGGGCGCGGTCTGCCGAATGGCGTCGGCTGCGGCGTTGCGGGCGTCGGCGCGGCATTGGTAGGCGTGGGTGGTATTGCCGTGGAGGCGGAGTCAGGCACAACAGGCGTCGGTACAGGTGTCAGTATCGGTGTCGGCGTGGGAGCTGGCGTTGACGGAACAGGCGCCGGGACGCCGTAGCCGTTTGACACCGCAAGCGCGACGGAGATAAAATCGGCGCGGCGGACGACGCGGTCGGAAATCCACGGCTCGATGCCCTCCGCAAAGCTCCCCGTGAAAACACTCTTTACGCTTAGCTCCGGCAAGCGATTAAACGAACGGTTTTCGTTTTCAATAGTGCGCATATCGCGCGGGAACACTGTGACGCTCACAACAAACGCCAGCAGCACGGCGCAGAACACGGCGGCGCTTACTTTTTTCATATTCATTCGCCGCCCCCTTCCTGCCGCGTCCCGAGCGCCGCCGTGAGCTGCTCTATATATTCCGATACCTCTGAAATCAAGGCTGTGTCAAGAAAAATCAAATCGGCGGATTCATATTCGTTTATCACGTCGATTGCCGAGCCGTCGAAGTGCCGCGGGTCGATGACGATGATATTTTCATAATGCGGCGCGAGCCACGGAATAAACGCGTTGGCAAAGGAATCCTTGATTATCACCGCTGTTTTCCCGTTTTGTATCGATGTCGCAATCCGCAGTATCGGATAGTCGCCGCCGAGGAAAACGCTGTAGGCTGCCTTTTGCTCGCTCCCCGGCGGATGAAGCAGCGCGGGCGTTGTGGTGAGCGCGCCGCCATATCTGTAATACTAAATCGGGTCCGGCTGCGCGCGCAGCCGCTCGGACGGCTCCATATTGAAATAGAAGCCGAGGAAATCCGGCATCGCCGTTTCCTCGTATTCCGATAGCGCTTTCGGCTCAAACCCGGCGGCGGCAGAAAATGCCCTGTAGGCGTAGTACGCGCCCAGCGCCGTCCAGTGGTGATCCGTGCGAAAGTAGAGATATTCGTCGCGATGAGCCGCTATTTCCGAATAGGCGTCCACGGGTATCACGCCGTCATCGAGGGATTTATACACCGCCGCAATGGCGTCGCGCTCTGAATCTGATATGTCGCGGTAGCGCTCAGGCGTGAATTCTATCTGCGTCGGCGGCAGCAGGGAAAATATGCGGACATTTTCCGGCAGCGCCGCCCGATATTCGTTTATCACCGCGACGTATTCCGCTGCGAGATGAGAATTGAGGCTGAAAATTCTCATCAATCTATCGTCAAACACCAGCAGCGGGTCGCGGACGCGCCCGAAGCCCTCCGGTTCTCCGGGCTGCCGCTGCGCGTATGACGGCGGGGGCGCGCCATAGCCGTTTGACACCGCGAGCGCGACAGAGATAAAATCGGCGCGGCGGACGACGCGGTCGGAAATCCACGGCTCGACGCCCTCCGCAAAGCTCCCGGCAAGAACGCCCTTTACGCTAAGCTCCGGCAAGCGGTTAAACGAACGGTTTTCGTTTTCAACCGTGCGCGTATCGCGCGGGAACACCGTGACGCCCACCACAAACGCCAGCAGTACGGCACAAAACACGGCGGCGCTAACATACTTCATACGAATCCACCCCCCGTCAAAACCTGAAATACAGGAACGGATTATACGTCTGCCCGACAAGCATCGTGAAGCACGATATCATAAGCAGCGCTATGCCAATTGGCTCCGCGACGGGAAAGCGCGCGCGCAGACGGGCGGCGAGCCTTGACGGCAGCGGCGTTGACGCGATAATCAGCACCGCGAGCAGGAAAATGTTTGTGAAAAACACAGAGGTCACCCTGAAATCATACAGCCGCGCCCCACCGAACGCCGAGATGAAGAACCCGCCCAGCCGCGAAATATCCGTGAAATAGAATATCGCCCAGCCGATGAGAACCATAAACAGCGAGCAAGCCCTCCGCAAAACGCCCGGCACACGGCTGAGAATACTCTTCAGCAAAAATTTTTCCGCCAGCAACACAACGCAATAATACCCGCCCCAGATTATGAAATTCCATGAAGCCCCGTGCCAGAGTCCCGTGAGAAGCCATACGATAACCAGGTTCAGCGCCTGCCGACGTCTGTTCCCGCCGAGCGGAATGTACACGTAATCGCGGAAAAATGTCGTGAGGGAGATGTGCCATCTGCGCCAAAAATCCGCCACGGAATCGGCGGTGTACGGATAGCGGAAATTCTCTTTGAAATCAAAGCCTATCATCCCGCCAAGACCAATTGCCATATCGGAATAGCCGGAAAAATCAAAATATATCTGAAACGCGAAGAACACGATGCCCAGCCAGCTGCCCAGCACGGTCATTCGTGAACCGGCGAACAGCACGGACGCCGCCTCCCCCGCCGGATTCGCCAACAAAACCTTTTTTCCCAGACCGACGGCAAAGCGGGCAGCCCCGCGCGAGAAGCCCTCAAGCGTCACCCGCCGCCGCGTCAGCGCCTGCTCAATATCGGCATAGCGGACGATGGGACCCGCGACGAGCTGCGGAAACATCGTAACATACGATAAAAACGCCAAAAAAGAGCGCTGCGGCTTGATTTCTCCCCTATAGACATCGATGGTGTATGAGAGCGTCTGGAACGTATAAAACGAAATGCCGAGCGGCAGGGAAAAGCCCGGCGCGGCAATGCTCAAGCCGAACAGCGCGTTGATATTTTCAATGACAAAGCCGGAATACTTGAAGCTTGCAAGCATCCCCAGATTTATGATAAGCGAGGACGCCAGCGCCAGCTTTTTCACACGCGGAGAAGGAAATTTTTCGATTATCAGCCCGTTTACATAATCCACGACGCTTGAAAACAGCAGGGCAAGCACCCAAACCGGCTCCCCGAACGCGTAAAACAGCAGGGAGAACACCACAAGCGTCACTGTCCGCAGCTTTGGAATCGCCAAATACGCCAGCAAAAAAGCGGGCAAAAACAGACATAAAAATGTAAGCGACGAAAAAACCATTCTTCAGATTACGCCTCCGGATACATATCGGAGTTGTCTGCATCGGAATCGGAGTTGACGTCGGCGTCGGCGTTGACATCGATATCAGCGTCCGCGCTGTCCTTGTCGGGGCTATCATTCTCCGCGTCGGGGGGCGCGGACTCTGCGGCAGCAGCGCCTTCCTCTGTCGGGGCTTTTGTTATCGGGATTATCTCTGTCCCCTTCAGCCGCAGGGCGGCGCACAGCAGCTTTGACATCTCCGCGCGTGTGACGGAATTTTTGGGTGAGAGTCTGCCGTCCCCGCCGCCGCTGACTATTCCGGCGGCAACAAGCGCCGCCGTCGCGTCCAGCGCGTAATTTGAGACGTCGGCGACGTCGTCAAAGCCATCGAGCTGCGGAGAATATCCCTCCGGCATCGTGATTTTCAGCATATCAAACACCCTGTACACAAGGGTGAACGCCTGCTCGCGCGTCAGTGAGCCCTCGGGGTCAAAGTGCCTGTCGTCGATGCCGTTGACGACGCCTGTGCGCTTCGCCCACAAAACCGCCGCCGCGTAATAGGCGTCGGGCGGGACGTCCTCAAAGTCCGCGTAAAGCGACGGCTCGGGTTCGGTGGTTGTATCCGTATCGGCGTCTGTGGGGACTTCTGTGTTTGTATCGGAATCGGCTTCGGTGTCGGCGGTGGTATCGGAGTCGATTTCACTGTCAATATCCGTTTCGGGTTCGGCATCGGCGTCGGTTGTATCATCGGGTTCGGATGGTGTTATTTCGGGAGTCGAGACCTCCGGCGGCGTTATTTCCGGCGATGCGATTTCCGGCGGCGGAGCCTCCGGGGAGCCGAGCGCGCGGTGAATCATCAGCACAAAGTCGCTGCGGCGTATTACGTCGCCGGGCATAAATTCCGTTTCCGTGACGCCGTTCACGATGTTCAAACCGCGCAGCTCGCTGATATATTCGCGCGCCCAATGACCTACGATGTCTTCAAATCCGAGAGTGTTTACCTTGACGATGGCTTCGCGCTCACCGATTGTGATTTTTATCTCTCCGCTAAGTCCGCTTTTCGCCGCCGCCGTGAAAACGCCGTCCGGGGAAACTTCGCCTATTCCGCCCGTTACCTCATATGTATACGAAACAGGCTGCGATATGACAGCTTTGCGGTAATATGTCGCGACGGGATCAAGGGCAAGCTCATCGCCCGGCGCCAGCGTCACCTCTGTCAGCGCGTTGCCGAATGTATCGTACGCCGTCAGTGAGGTCGGCGCGGTGAGTACGAACATTTCACCCGTGCCGTGGGCGCCCGTTGACGGGGAGTGGAGCGTCAGTGCGTCCGCGCCCTGTGCCGCCCCCGCTGTGTATATTCCGCCGCTTATATTTCCCTGCGCGCCTGACGACGCTTCTATATCCTCCGGCGCGGCGGTCGGCAGCCACGCCGAATCCTCCGCCACATAAGCAAGCTTCACCGACGAACCCGCGAGGATTATCGCGCCGTCATTTGCGAGCGCGAGACGACGCGGCGCGCCGCCCGGCAAAATTATGGTGTTCTCCCCGCTCGGCGCGGATATATCGTCCGGCTCGGGCAAGGGATCAGAATCAGAATCCGGCTCCTGATTCAGCTCTGTTTCCGGCTCATATTCGGGCGGCATATACGCGCCGCCTTGGGCGGCGAACATAATATATGTAGAGCAGCGGCGCGGCGAGCCGTCCGACGGACGGTTTACCACCGCGGTGGAGGACATCCCCGGCGTTTTGACGCTCATCACGGACGAGCCGCCGCCGTCGAGATTCACCGCCGTGACGCAGCCCTGCGCAATCATTTCTTCAGCCAGCTCAACGAGCGTCACGCCGCTTGAATACGTGGAGCTGCGCCCGTCGATGACACACGCCACAATTTCTCCCGTCGCCGTGACGCCGATTGCCGTGCGCGGATTGCGCTGCGAGAGAACCCTGTCCCACGAACCGTAATCGCCGATGGCGCCGTCCTTCACCAGAAGGTTACCACAGCCTGTCGCCCAGCGCGCCTGCGTTAAATTTTCGTCCGAACACGTCGAAGTGAGTGATACGACGTCGCCGACCTCAAATTTATAAAAATCGTCGTTCGGCTCGCCGCCGCGCGTCAGCAGGATATATCCGTCGCCGATGGGAGTCTCGCCCTCGCTGCGGGCGGCTTCGACGACGCGCAATGTCATTTCGCCCGAAACCGTCATTGCACCCGAAAGAATTTCAAAGCGCACAAACCAGCCCGGCGTCGTGGAGCGCGTTGATACGGAGGAAAAATCAGAGGTGAAGAGATACATCCCGCCGGAATCGTTGCGGAATTTATTAAGATGCGTCAGCGTCACGGCTTCACCCGAGGGATTTGTAAGCGTCAGTTCCACGCCGGGGGACTCTGAAAGAAGCACGCTGCCATCAGCGCGGAAAGCCAGCGCCGCTTCCTCCTCGGGGCTGGATTTATATATACCGTCCTCGATTAAAATTCCGAGCGGCACGCCCGTCTGCATAGAAAAGAAATCGGCGTTTAGCGCCGCCAGAACCGTTCTGCCACCCGCGCGCGCGTATGCCTCTGAATAGGCAATGTCCACGCGCCCGTAAATCGTTTCGTCCTTTACGACGATGGGGTACGCCTCCCCGCCGGGCGCGCAGCGGAGAACATAGCTCTCTTCCCTGCCAAGTTCATCGTCCCAGTAAACGGTGTTGACATACCTCAAATTCTCCGCCAAATTTTTTGTGTTTATGTATCGCGCGCCGCCCGCGCCCGCCGCGGAGGCGGGGACAAGAGAGAACAAAAGCGAAACCGCCAGCAAAGCCGAAAGTACGGCTGTAATACGTTTTTTCATTGCGAACTCCGATTATTTTGATTATTGCCGCCGTCAGATAACACGGCGCGCGGACGCGGCAACGCGCCGCCTTGGCTCATTCTATCAAATTGCGACGCCTTTTTCAATGGTAAACGCTGCTTGCGCGGAGAATAATTTTCATTTCTTAAATACGTAAATAAGTGTTGACGGCGCGCTTTATATTTGGTAAAGTATACGCGGCGATACATAGCAAGTAAAAAAACAGCGATTTGATTATTGGAGGTCACGCTTATGTTAATGAAAGAAGCGAAAATCACCGGCAAGATGGGACTGCACGCTCGTCCCGCGACATTTTTCATCCAAAAGGCGAATGAATTTGAATGCAGCATCTGGCTTGAAAAGGAGGACCGCCGCGTCAACGCGAAAAGTCTGCTCGGTGTGCTGTCCCTCGCCGTGGGGCAGGATGAGACGATTAAAATCATCAGCGACGGCTCCGACGAGACGGACGCCGTAGCCACGCTGTTGGAGCTTATAAATTCAAATTTCGCGGAATAAGGACGCTACGGCGTCCTTTCTTTTTGTGCCGTCTTACGGCGGTGGGATACGATTGGATACGCCGGGATACGAAAGGATTGTGAGGATGATATGGAACCTCGCGGGCTAATCAGCTTTGACGATATCGATTTGCCGTACTGGGACTCTTTGTACGCGCTGTGTCGTGAAATTATGGCGCACCCGGGGGATTTTGGCGACGCCTGCCGCGGAAAGCTGCTGGCTTCGCTGTTTTTTGAGGCGTCAACGCGCACGCGCTTTTCGTTTCAAGCGGCGATGCTGCGCCTCGGCGGCAGTCTTTTCGGCTTCTCCAATCCAAACGACAGCTCTATAGCAAAGGGCGAATCGCTCGCCGACACCATACGTATGACGGCGTCATACGCCGATACGATTGTTATGCGCTCTCCGCAGGAGGGGGCTGCCCGCGCAGCGTCGCTGTATTCAGAGGTTCCCGTTATCAACGCCGGCGACGGCGGGCATCATCACCCCACCCAAACGCTTGCCGACCTCACGACGATCGCAATGACACGCGGCACAATCGGCGGCGTGACAATCGGGCTGTGCGGCGACTTGAAATACGGGAGAACCGTGCATCCGCTGGTCACGGCGCTTGCGATGTTCCCCGACGTCAGGTTTTGCCTCATCGCGCCGGACGAGCTGAAAATGCCGGACTATGTGACGGATTTTATGCGCGCCCGCGGGATACCGTCCGAATCCGGGTCAAGTCTGCGCGAGGTCATCGGCTCGCTGGATATTTTGTATATGACGCGCATTCAGCGCGAGCGCTTCCCCGCGGGATTTCCGGCGGCGGCAGTCGATAAAATTCTCTCCCGCTTCACGCTGACGGCGGATGTTCTGCGCGAGGCGAAGCGCGAGCTTACCATACTGCACCCTCTGCCGCGCACCGGGGAGATTGACCGCGCCGTTGACGCCGATCCCCGCGCAAAATATTTCGATCAAGCGCGCTATGGCATGTATATCAGAATGGCGCTGCTGCTGAAGCTCACTGCCTTGCCGCGCGAGCCGCGTCACCCCGAAACCGAGGGCGGGCACACCTGCCCCAATCCAGTCTGCGTCACCTCGACGGAAAAATATTTGCCGCGGCTTGTCACCCCCGACGGGCATTGCGGATATTGCGAAAGTAGGCTGGGGTGAGTGACGGACGATGTGTCCCCCCTCACATCGTTTCCGCTTTTTTCATTGCCTCGTCAATATCCCCTACCATAAAAAACGCCTGCTCGGGCGTGTCGTCAGCCTCGCCGCCGAGTATCGCTTCAAAGCTTCTTATGGTGTCCTCCAGCTTTACGAATCTGCCGGGCATCCCCGTGAAGGCTTCGGCGACGGAGAACGGCTGCGATAAAAACTGCTGAAGGCGGCGCGCGCGATACACCGTGCGTTTGTCCTCCTCGGACAGCTCTTCCATACCGAGAATCGCGATTATATCGCGCAGTTCGCGGTATCTGTTTAAGCATACCGTGACGCCGTGCGCCGCGTCATAATGCCGCTGCCCGACGACGGACGGCGTCAAAATTCTTGAATACGATTCCAGCGGGGCGACAGCCGGGTACACGCCGATTTCAGCGACGGAGCGGGATAGCACCGTTGTCGCGTCCAAATGCGTGAATATCGTCGCGGGGGCGGGGTCTGTCAGGTCGTCCGCCGGGACATAAATCGCCTGAACGCTTGTTATTGAGCCGTTTTTCGTGGATACGATGCGCTCCTCCAGCATGCCAAGCTCTGTGGCAAGCGTCGGCTGATATCCGACGGCGGAGGGCATACGCCCCAACATGGCGGACACCTCATTGCCCGCCTGAACATATCTGAAAATATTGTCGATAAACAGCAGCACATCGCGGTTCATCACGTCGCGGAAATATTCCGCCATCGTCAAGCCTGTCAGTCCGACGCGCATACGCGAGCCGGGAGGTTCATTCATCTGCCCGAAGGCGAGAGCCGTTTTGTGGATGGCGCCGGAGGCGCGCATATCGGCGATAAGTTCCGTGCCCTCGCGGCTGCGCTCGCCGACGCCCGCGAACACGGAAAACCCGCCGTGCTGCGTCGCGATGTTATAAATAAGCTCCATTATGAGCGTCGTTTTGCCGACGCCCGCGCCGCCGAATAGTCCGATTTTGCCGCCCTTGGCGTATGGCGTTAAAAGGTCAATCACCTTTATGCCCGTTTCAAGAAACTCCGTTTGCTCTGTAAGGTCGGTGAATTTCGGCGCGCTTCTGTGTATATCCCAAGTTTCGGCGGCTTCAATCTCCCCGCCGTTATCGATGGGACGCCCCAGCACGTCCACAACGCGCCCCAAGACGCCCGTTCCGACGGGGACGCGTATGCCGTGTCCCAGCGCGCGTACCTCAACGCCGCAGGCAAGTCCGTCTGTCGCGTCCAGCGCGATGCAGCGCGCGACGCCGGGAGAGACGTTTGCCGCCACCTCCATATATCGCCCGTCGGCAGTTACCAGCAAATCGTTAATGCGCGGCTCGGAGTCAGCGTCGTCGAAACGCACGTCGAGAACGGGTCCCGAAATGCGCTCCAATATCCCGACGGAGCCGGAATCCGCGTCCGTGCCGCCGCCGCGCGCCCCGACGGCTCCGCTTTTTGCGCCGTGCAGCGCCTCTCGCAACGCCTCCTGCGCTATATCGTCAATGTCGGTCATATCAGCCCGCCTCCCTTTAATATTTCAGCTGCGCCCGTGATTTCGGAAAGCTCGTTCGTAATCGCGCTTTGCCGCGCCAGATTGTATTGCGTTGTCAGCGCCTTTAGCATCTCTCCCGCGTTTTGCGTGGAGGCGTGCATCGCGTTCATTCTCGCGTAATGCTCGCTTGCATAGGCTTGAGCGATAATACCGAACAGCAGTCCCAGAATATACTGCGGCACAAGCTCGTTTAGCACCGCGTGCGGTGAGGGACTGTAGATGGTTTCCTCGCGCTCGTCGTCGTCGATGTCTAAATAGTCGTCGTCCATAATCGGCAGTATACGGCACTCAAAGGGCTTGTTTTTCATCTCGTCATAAGACGCCGTGAACACCATATGCACCTCGTCCGTCAGCCCCTCGTCATATATCCGCATTATCTCGCGCGAGATGCGCCGCGCAGCCTTCATCGTCGGGTCCTGAACGATGCCGTACATTGACAAATCCGGGATGCGCCCGCGGCGGCGATAATATTCCTCCGCGATATTGCCGATGGTAATTAATGTTGCGTCCGGGAACTCCGCCAGCCTTTGATCCGCCAGCGCCAAAATAGCGGAATTATACGACCCGCACAAGCCTTTATCGCCCGTGATGACGATATACGCGCGCCGCCCCTCGGGGCGCGCCGTCAGATACGGGTGGGTGATGCCCTCCACGGAATTTAGTATCTCGCGCATAGAGCGGCGTATATAATCAAAATATCGCCTGTTGTATTCCCTGTGCGACATAATGCGCCGCATACGGTTTGACGATACCATTTCCATCGCGCCCGTGATTTTGCGCGTCTGCTCCACCGCCGCAATGCGGTGACGTATCTCATTCGCGCTTGCCATCGTTCGCCCTGCCTTCTATTGCCAAAAAACGCTCGAAATGCGTTTTCAGGTCTGTCCTGTCAAAATCCGCAAGCTCCCCGGTGGAATCTATGCTGCGGACAATATATTCCGCGTTTTCGGAGAGATATTTAAGCAGCCGCTCCTCCGCGCCGTCCACCTCGCGCTTTTCGTATTTGCCAAACACGCCGCTGCTCGCCGCCAGCAATATACACACCTGCTCCGAAAGCGTGTGCAGGCGCTCCGCCGGTTGACGCAGCAGCTCCATAAGGCGCTCTCCGCCGCGCAGCATTTCCGCCGTCGCGTGGTCTAAATCCGCGCCGAACTGCGCGAAAACAGCCATATCGCGGTACTGAGCAACCTCAAGCCGCAGCGAGCCCGACACGGCGCGCATCGCCTTGTGCTGCGCCGCCCTGCCCACGCGCGATACAGAGAGTCCGACGTTTACGGCGGGGCGCTGCCCCGAATTAAACATCTCGCTTTCAAGATATATCTGCCCGTCTGTTATTGAAATGATATTCGTCGGGATATACGCCGAAATGTCGCCCGCCATCGTTTCCACAATCGGCAGGGCTGTAAGCGTGCCGCCGCCCAGCTCCGGGGAGAGGCGCGCCGCGCGCTCAAGCAGCCGCGAATGGAGATAAAACACGTCGCCGGGGTATGCTTCGCGCCCCGACGGGCGGCGCAGCAGCAGGGACATTTGCCTGTATGCCGCCGCGTGCTTGGATAAATCGTCGTATATAATCAGCGCGTCGCGCCCCGCGTACATAAATTCCTCCGCCACGGCGCAGGCGGCATACGGCGCGATATATTGCATCGCCGCCGGGGAGCTGCCGGACGCCGTGACAATCACCGTGTTTTCCATAGCCCCGCCCTCGCGGAGAATTTTCGCGGTTTCAGATACCGTTGACGCCTTTTGCCCAATGGCGCAGTAAACGCAAATTACGCCCTTTCCGCGCTGATTCAAAATAGCCTGCAGCGCAATGGAGGTTTTGCCCGTCTGCCTGTCGCCGATAATCAGCTCGCGCTGCCCCCTGCCGATGGGAATCATGCTGTCAATCGCCAAAATCCCCGTTTCAAGCGGGGTGTCCACGGCGGCGCGCTGCGTAATCGTGGGGGCGTGCGCCTCGATGGTGCGCGCGCGCGAGGTGCGCAGCGGCTTGCCGTCAAGCGCCCTGCCGAGCGGGTCTATTATTCTGCCCAAAAGCTCTGTGCCGACGCCGATTTCAGCCACGCGCCCCGTGGGGTGGGCTATGCTTGCCGTCGTTATCGTTCCGTCAAGCAGCGCCGCGCCGACGCCGTCGATATGCAAATCCAGCGTAAGCCCTATCGCTCCTCCGTCAAAATCCAGCAGCTCGCCATATCGGCAGCCGGAAAGCCCGGAAATATGCGCTATGCCATCGGCGAAGCTCACCACCTCGCCGTAATTATATACACGTAGCGGCGGAACAGCGCGCACAGCGCGACTTCGTAAAAAGGCGCCGATTTGCTCAAAGCCGCCGACGGTCGGCTCTGATATATCAATATCGCCCTCGTCCATCAACGATTCGGACAGCTCGTGCAGCCGTGAGGAAAAGCTTGCGTCATAGACGCGCCCGTCGATTATGGCGATGAAGCCTCCGGCGATTTTCTTGTCCTCGACAACATCAAAATCCGGAGCCTCACCCAGCCGCTTCGCGAACCCTCCGACGACGGCGGCAATGGCGTTCTTATCCTCCAGTGAAGCCACTATCAGAACAGGTTTTGTCATTGCTGCGCCTTCTCCTCAAAAAAGTCGCGCGCCGCCGATACGCTGTCCGCGGCAGACACCTCGCGCCGCAGGATTTTTGACGCCATCTCTGTTGCCAGCTGCGCAATCTCGCGCCGCGCCGCGGCGACTGCCTCGCGCCGCTCGGAGTCTATGCGCTCGCGCGCTTCGGCAAGCATTTTATCCGCCTGCGCCTGCGCGTTGTCCGTAATCTCCTTCGCCTGTTCTCCCGCGCGCACCTGACTGTCGCGCATAATTTCGCGCCCGCGCTCTTCCAAGTCGCCGATGCCGCTTTCGTATTCCGATTTCGCGGCTTCCGCCTCCGCTTTTGCGCGCGCGGCGTCGTCAAGCTCGTCCTTTACGCGCTGCGCCCGCTGCGCCAAATACTGCGAAACGGGACGCCACAGAATCAGCCGCAGAAGAATGAACAGCACCACAATGCTGAGCGCGTGGATTAGAATATCCGCGGGCTGTAACCCTTCCATATTCGATGACCAAACCTTTCGTGTCGTAAATTGCGCCGCTTGCCTATATCTTTGTAAACAGTATAAGCAGCGCCGTGACGAAGCCGTAAATCGCCGTCGCCTCCGTGAGCGCCATGCCCATGGTCATCACGGACAGTATTTTGCCGGACGCCTCCGGCTGGCGGGCAACGGCGTCCACCGCCTTTGCGGTGGCGAAGCCCATGGATATCGCCGCCGCGACGCAGGGGAGAAAGCAGAGTGCTACAGCAAACAGTTCCATTTCATCTCATATCCTTTCATATTGATTTATTCAACCGCTTCCTTGATAAAGGAAAGTGAGAGCGTAACGAATATAAACGCCTGCAACAGCGGATGAAACACATTAAAATACAGCCCGACGACGCTTGTTATCCCGACGGCGTTGTTGCCGAGCGCGGAATACAGCAAATCCATGATAATCATACCGCCGAGCATATTGCCGAACAGCCGCGCCGCGAGGGACACCGGCACGGCAAAATCCGTGACAATTTTTATGGGAAATACGATAGGCGTCGGCTGCGCCAAGGATTTTATCCTACCGCCGACGCCTTTTTTTCTGATTCCATAAATATTTATCAGCACGAACGTGATGGAGGACAGCCCGAGCGTAAATGTCACGTCCGAGGCGGGCGTGCGTATCCCGAAAAGCTCCAGCACCGCGCAGCCTATCAACAGCACCACGACCGAAAACATATACGAGCCCAGCATTTCACCCTCTCCGTGAACGCTTGAGCCCACATATTTCATCATCTCGCCCACTGCCGCCTCAATGACGTTCTGCGCGCCGCGCGGCGGATCTGACATCCGCCGCAGGACAAAAATTCTGAGTATGACGGCAAGGACAACCAGCGCCGCGATTAGCACCCACAGCCACAGCACCGTCACCGAAACGCTGAACCCGAAAATTTCGTGCCGCTCCGCCCACGGGGAAAACGCGGCAAGATCCTCCGCCTCGTGCGGACCGAGAATAAGCTGCACTATCCGCGTCAAGGCAAGATAAATCCCCAGCGCCAGCGCCGCCGTTGAAAGCAGTCTCAGCCGCTTATTTTTAGCGGATGGATCGGCGGCGAAGCGCGCCGCGCAGCCGCGCCTCCACAAAAAGCACACCACCGCCGCCACGACGAATATCGCGAGCAGAATAAAATCCAACATTCAGGAGCGCCCCCCTTTGATAAGCACCTTCAGCACCGCGCCGATAATAAGGGACGACGCCGCGCCGACGCCCGTCCACAGCAGGGCGGGGCGATATAAAAACGCCACCGCGAGAATCGCCGCGAAGGGCAAAATCCACTGCACAAGTCCCGCAGCCAAAAATTTGCCCTCACCGCGCGTCACGCGCTTCGCGAACAGCACAAGAAGCGCAAGCTGCGCCAGCCCCGCCGCTATGCCGATGATAAGTCCGATTGCGATATTCAATGCCCAAGCGCCCCCGCTGATTAAGTCGTTTTTCTTGCGTGAGCGCATTTTACTCCCGTTAAAAACAAAATGCAACAAGAAAATTACGACGACGACTATACGCGCGCGTCGGCGGTTATTATTGCGCTCCACCCTCATCGATGATATACTGCGCGTGCCGCCGCATGCGGCGGAGACGAATCCGAACAAGCGAGGCAATGAAATGAACCCCTCTATAGGCAGGCGATTTATCGCCCGTTACTTTAACCCGAGCCTTGATTTTCGCGTCAGGCTGTTCAATGTGCTGGCAATCGGCGGCATCATCATCAGCTTTTCAGTCGCGGTTTTGGGCGTAATCATCCGCAGCGGAACCGTCAATGTGGTGACGAATATAGGCATTATGGCGCTGTCGTTCATCCTGCTAACGGTCTCGCAGCGGACGGGGCGTTATCAGCTTTGCTATACGCTTTCTATTGCTGTCATCTTTATGTGCCTGTTTCCGGTGCTGTTTTTTTCAGCCGGTGGTTATCACAGCGGGATGCCCGCCTTTTTCGTGTTCGCCGTGGCGTTCACAGTATCAATGCTTGAGGGCAGGAACGCAATCATTTTCTCCGTCGCGGAGCTTGCGCTCTATATATCCGTCTGTATCGTCGCGTATCTGCGCCCGGAGACAGTGCATTTTTTTGAGTCGGAGACGGATATGTTCTTTGATATCGTCGTCGCTTTTACGGCGGTCAGCCTGGTGCTGGGCATTTGCATGTTCATTCATTTCCGGCTGTACAACGACCAGCAACGGAAATTGGACGCGCAGAATGACCTGCTTGCGAAGGTCAACATCGCCAAGACGGAATTTCTCGCCAATGCTTCCCACGAAATGCGGACGCCGCTCACGGTCATTTCCGTGAACGTGCAGACCGCAGCGGATATTTTGGAGGATATGGGCGAGGCGGTGCAGGATCCGACCGCAATGGAGCTGCTGCGAAACGCGCAGGGAGAGATTATGCGGCTGGCGCGAATGGTGAGCGGTATGCTGACGCTGGCATCCGCCGGAGAGGGCGCGGACAAGCGGGAGATAGACCTTTCCGCCTTGCTGCGCGGCACGGGGAATGTGCTGCAGCTGACGCTGCAAAATCGCGGCAATACGCTGGTGACGGAGGATATCAGCGATGCGCTTATCGTATTTGGCGACGCGGACTTACTCTCACAGGTGGCGGTCAATCTGATTCAAAACGCCCATGTACATACCGAAAATGACAATATCGCGCTTGGCGCGGAAAGAATCGGCGGCGAAATCACCGTCACGGTTCGTGACAGTGGCACGGGAATCTCCCCTGAACTGCTGCCCCATGTGTTCGAGCGCGGCGTGTCGGAGGGCGGCACGGGCTTCGGTCTTCATCTCTGCCGAACCGTTGTGGAGTCCCACGGCGGCAGGATATGGATAGAAAGCGAACAGGGCGCGGGGACAACGGTGTTTTTCACAATCCCCGCTTATGAGGGGCAATACGGAGGCGGCGCGATATGACGGACGAGTGCAGACTGGTTTTGCTGGTCGAGGACAATGAGCAAATCATGACCGGCAACAAGCGGTATTTGGAGCGGCAGGGCTTTGACACCGCCGTCGCGCTGACGCTCGCCGAGGCGCGCACTCAAATGGAGCGCCGCCGCCCGGACGTGGTGGTCTTGGACATCATGCTCCCGGACGGAAGCGGTCTTGATTTCATGGTCGAGCTTCGGAAAGGCGAAGATCCCGGCATACCCGTCCTGTTGCTGACAGGCTTGACCGCGAAGCAGGACATTGTGCGCGGTTTGAAAGCGGGCGGCGACGATTACCTGACCAAGCCCTATGATTTTTCGGAATTGCTGGCACGAATCGAAGCCCTCTTGCGTCGCTCGGCGCGGGTGCCGAAAAACATTGTGAAAGGCGCGCTCTCGCTTGACGTTGCGGCGGGTACGGCGTCGCTGAATGGGATCGATTTGCGGCTGACCAAAAAGGATTTCGCTCTGCTGCTTATTTTCTTTCAAAACGAGGGCAGCTATATAAATATGGAATCGCTGTATGAACGGGCATGGAAGGCGCCCCTGTCAAGCGACAAAAGCGCGCTGTACAGCTCCGTCAAGCGTCTGCGGGCAAAAATAAAGGGCAGCGGCTGGAGCATCGGTCAATCAAGGGACGAGGGATATATCTTCGAGCGGGAATAAAATCAAGGCGCGCTACTATAAAAAAGCGGCAAAGCTGTCATTCTTGACAGCTTCGCCGCTTTTTGTTTTTAATGGTATTAAAATGGAAACGGATAACAAGCTTTGAAAGGGGTATTTATTATGCAATCCACGCGAACACAAACAAGAAAAATCCTGTCCCTGCTATTGGCGATGTGCCTTGTGATAGGGATGCTGCCGCTGACTGCGGCGGCGGAGGGAGCTTCGGGCGG
>JAIRRO010000165.1 GCA_031255955.1 Oscillospiraceae bacterium | reverse complement strand
GACGGCGATTTCATCCTGTCGCGTTTTCCCGGAGCCGTCAAAGCGTGTGAAGCTGTCATTTGTGTCCCACGCGTTGATGATATCCTCCACAGAGCCGACACTGTCCGAGCCGCCCCTTTGCGTTGTAGCTGTAGGTTATCTCACCGGCGGAGGATAGCTCGTGAGTCAGGTTGCCTGCATCGTCGTAGGTGTAATCCGTCCTGTTGTAAATTGGAATTCAAGCAGTCGGCTGCCTGTCGGATTGTATTCTTTTCTGAGGCTATTGCCACGAAAACGTCAAGCCCACATTGAAATATTTCAACGTAGGCTTGACGCATAAAATGGATAATAACGAGTCACACCTTGAGTCACATTGCGCCACACTTTGCGCCACACTTTGTTGCGCACAACCGCGCATTATTGCGCATTTTCGCCACAACGCCGGAAAGCAAAAAGCCCCGAAATCCTTAGAATTCCGTAGGCTTTTCCTTGGCACGCCAAGAGGGACTCGAACCCCCCACCTACTGCTTAGAAGGCAGTTGCTCTATCCGGATGAGCTATTGGCGCGTATCTATGCGCGTAGTATACACCACCGCGCGTAAAAAGTCAACCGTGCATATCTCACGGCTTATCCTCATAAATATGAGCAAGCCTATTTATTTGTGAGGGGGACATATGCGTGAACGAGCACAGTATATATGAGGATATCGCGGCGCGCACGGGCGGCGATATTTATCTGGGGGTCGTCGGACCCGTGCGGACGGGAAAATCCACGTTTATCAAGCGATTTATGGAGACTCTTGTGCTGCCGGGTATCGAAAACGCCTACACACGCGAGCGGGCGCGCGACGAGCTGCCGCAGTCCGCTTCCGGGCGCACGGTGATGACGGCGGAGCCGAAATTCGTGCCGGAGGAGGCAGCCCGCCTGACGCTGGACGGCGGCGCGGACGTCTCTGTGCGGCTCATCGATTGCGTCGGATTTATGGTTCCCGGCGCGGCGGGGCAGTTTGAGGACGGGCGCGAGCGCATGGTGACAACGCCGTGGCTTGAGGAAGAGGTGCCGCTTACGGAGGCGGCGGAGCTGGGCACCCGCAAGGTGATATCAGAGCATTCAACCATAGGCGTCGTGGTGACAACGGACGGCTCTATCGGTGAAATCCCGCGTGAGGACTTTGTAGAGGCGGAGACGCGCGTCGTAAACGAGCTGCGCGCCATAGGCAAGCCGTTCATCATCGTCATAAACAGCTCCGCGCCGGACGCCACCGAGACAGAAGCGCTGCGCGCCGAGCTGTCGGAAAAGCACTCTGTGACCTGCATCGCGAAAAACGTACAGAGGATGGACGCGCGCGATATAGCAGCCGTTCTCAAATCCGTGCTGTATGAATTTCCGATACGCGAGATGGGCGTATTCCTGCCCGCGTGGGTTGACGCCCTGCCCTTGGGACATCCGATTAAAAGCAGCCTGATGGATTCCGTGCGCCGCGCCGCGCCCGGACTGCACCGCATACGCGACGCCGACGGCGCCTTAACGGCGATTGCGGCGGACGAAAATGTATCAAACGCCGCCGTCAGCGGGGCAGACCTCGGACGCGGCACCGTCGCCGTGACGCTGGATGTCCCGCGCGAGCTGTTTTACGGTACGCTCTCCGCGCAGTCCGGCTTTGATGTGCGCGACGACGGCGACCTCATCTCGCTGCTGACGGATCTGTCGGACGTGAAACGCGAATATGACCGCATAGACTCCGCCCTGCGCGACGTGCGCGAGCGCGGCTACGGAATTGTTATGCCCTCACGCGAGGAGCTGCGGCTTGAGGAGCCGGAAATTGTCCGTCAGGGCGGCAGATACGGGGTCAAGCTGAAGGCGTCCGCGCCCAGCATACATATGCTGATGGCGAATATCGAAACGGAGGTTTCGCCCGCCGTCGGCGGCGAGCGCTCTAACGAGGATGTAATCAACTTCCTGCTTCAGGAGTTTGAGGGCGACGTCAGCAAGATATGGGAGTCCAATATGTTCGGCAAGTCGCTGTATGACATCGCCGGGGAGGGACTAAACGCGAAGATAAAGAAAATGCCGGAGGAAACGCAGATGAAGCTGCGCGGTACGCTCCAGCGGATTATCAACGAAGGCTCCGGTGGCATCATTTGCATTATATTATGAAGTGCTTCAGGCAGCGGCGCGGGTCGAGTTAATCCGCGCCGCGCGCTTTTAATCCTCGCGGTTAGAGCGGCGGCGATTATCGGCAATGCGCTGCTTTGCGTCGTTCATTTGCCGAACGCGCCGCGCCCTTAAAATATTGTACCGCACGACGATTATCACATAGCCTAAAAACAGCACGGCGGCAACGATTATGACAATCTTTGCCCACCGACTGCCGAGCGCGTCCGTAACGCGCTGCCTGATGAATTTCGCGTGGAGCAGCGGCACGGAGGCGTCGGCGACAAGCTCTGCCCGCGCGATTATCTCACCGCCGCGCGATATGGTTATCTCGCCAAGCACATCCCCGGCGGCGACAGGGGCTGAAACAGCCGCCCCCGCGGCATCGGAATAAATCGTTATCCCGCGCGTCAGCTCGTTTTCCGGAAGCTCGACGGGCAGAAGCAGAGAAATATCGCGGTCGGGACGCAGATTCACATAGTCCGCGCCGCTGCCGAAGGCAACCTCCGCGCGGGCGACCAGCTCTGTGGAGGACAGCACGGCGCGCCGCGTATAATTCGCGAAGCCCCATTCAAACAGCCGCCGCGTCTCTGTAAGGTTTTGCATCTCGGTGGATTCGTCCTCAAGTATGACGGCGGCAGCGCCGAGAACCACGGCGACGGCTGAAAATTCCTCGCGCTCGGCAAGCTCCACACAGCCATAGCCGTTTTCATATGTCGCGGAGGTTCTGCCGAAAACGGCGTATTTGTAGTAATAGCGCGCGCGGGTCTCGACGAGCATATAATTGACGCTGACAAGTCTGCGCGCGGGCGATGAATTCGTCTCGCGCACGGTGTATGACAGGGCGGTGGAGACCTCTGTGAACAGGGCGTTTTTCGACGCCTCGCGGACAATTATCGATAAATCCCGCGCCGTTGAATACTGCGCGTCGCTCAAAGCGCCGTGTGTGTTTACAAAACGGGTGTTTTCGCAGCCGAGCGCTGCGGCGCGCTCGTTCATCGCCTCAATAAAATCGGGGCTGTTCCCGGAAACGCGCTCGGCGATGATATTGCAAGCCTCGTCATATCCGCCGATAAACGCGCAGTAAAGCAGATCGATGAAGGGCAGCGTCTCGCCGGAGGCGATGCTTCGGGAGGCGACATCGCCCTTGATATCAAAAAACGCGCTGTCGGACGCCGTAATCAGCTCAGAGCGCGACACTTCACCACGCTCCACAGCCTCCGCGGCGAGCAGCAGGGTCATAATTTTCACCAGAGCGTCGGGTCCGCGTCGGACATCGGCGTTTTTTTCATACAGCGTCTCCCCCGTGGACGCATCCGACAGATAGACAGCCTCCGCGCGAAAATCCTCCGGCGGCGCGGCGAGAGCCGGCGCCGAAAGCGTAAAAAACAACGCGGCGAGAGACAGTATAGAGAGGGCTTTTAATTTTTCCATATCAATCTCCCGAAAAATGTGGTAGAATAGAGCATACCCGATAATACCACATTTCGGCGGGCGACCGCAACGCGGATTTTGCGAAAGATGGATTTGATAAGGCGGCGGTGAATTGAAAAACAAGAGAATCGAGATTGCGGCGGCGATAGTGACAGCCGTATTCGTCAGCTTTACGCTGGGATATTTCCTCGGGCGGCGCGCCGCTCCGTCGGGAGTGTCCGTGGGCTCCGGCGTATCCGCCGTGTCAACACCGTCCGCGACGCCGGAGGAGCGCGCCGCGCCCACGCTTGTAAATACGCCTGCCAATACACCTGCAAATACACCAACATCCGGGGAAGCGGAACCTACGGCAGAGCCGGTTTCCGCCGACCCGACGCCGGAATCGCACCGCGACGCGCAGGGGCGGCTGCGCATAAATCTTGCGACGCCGGAGGAGCTGGAGGAGCTGCCGGGCGTCGGTCCCGCCATCGCGGCGCGGATATATGAATACATACAGACGAACGGACCGTTAAAGCGGACGGCATCGCTGAAAAACGTCTCCGGAATAGGGGATAAAAAATTCGACGCGATGAAGGATTTAATTACAACGGATTGAGAAAGGGCGGTTATTCGTGAAAATATTAGTCGTTGACGACGAGGTAAAGCTCGTAAAGGGCATTAAATTCAATCTGGAAAACGAGGGCTATCAGGTGGATGCCGCGTATGACGGGGAGGAAGCCGTCGCCGCCGCGCGCTCGGGCGGATATGACATCATAATCCTTGATGTGATGATGCCGCGCCTCGGCGGGCTGGAGGCATGTATGAAAATTCGCGAATTCTCCACGGTGCCGATAATAATTCTGACGGCGCGTGAAGAAGACACGGACACGATAATGGGCTTTGAATACGGCGCCGACGATTATATCACGAAGCCGTTTAATATCCTGGTGCTAAAGGCGCGAATTCGCGCGCTGCTGCGCCGCTCCGTCATCGCCGCACCCCCGCCGGATAGCGAGGTGGTAAGGCTGGGTCACGTCGCCGTGTATCCGGAGGAACGCCGCGCGACGCGCTTTGACGAGCATGTGGAGCTGACAGCAAAGGAATTTGATTTAGTCGAGCTGCTGGCAAAGAACCCCGGGCGCGTATACAGCCGGGACAACCTGCTGAATATCGTCTGGGGCGTCGATTATATCGGCGACGGACGCACGATTGACGTTCACGTCAGACGGCTGCGTGAAAAGCTGGAGGTCAACCCCGCGGCGCCGGAGCTTATCCTGACAAAGTGGCGCGTCGGATATTACGCGCGCCCGCGACCGGCGGGAGAGCAATGACACGCGCCGCGCCGCGCCGCGCTGAAAAACACGCCGACGCCGACACCAACGCCGGGGGTGGTGTCCGTCTTTTCAGCAGTCTTAAAATGAAATTCACGCTGTCATACGCCGTGATGATAGCCGTCGTACTCATTTTGATGAACACATATTTTTTAATCGCCTCGCGCGATATGATTTTCGCCTCCAAGCAGGCGTTTGTAAGAAGTCAGGCAGTGATGCTGGAAACGGCGCTGCGCGATATCGAGCGGCTGACGGGGGACTCCGCCGAGCAGGTCATCTCGCGCCTTGACATATCGGGATTGTCATATATTAAAATCACGGACGCAGGAGGCGGCGTCATCTTTGAGCTGCGTGTCGGCGGCGCCGACGACATTGTCGCGGACGAATTTACAGCGGAGCATGGCGCGCGCGTGTTCGACGGATACGGTATATACAGCCTGAGCTTTAAGGACGGGGCGTTTTCTGTCGGGGCGTTTTTGCCCGTCACCCGCGGGGGGACAATAACCGGCAGCGTGTTTGTCAGCGAGATTGACAGAGAGCAGGGCGCGATACTCATCGGGTTGCAAAACACGATAAAAAACATCTCGATTGTAATCGTGCTGCTTTCGTCGGCACTCATCGTATTCATACTCTGGACGGTGATGCGGCGCATAACAAGCATACTGCGGGCAATTGTGTCCGTGCGCGCGGGGGAATACGGCTATCGCATAAAAATGAGCGGCAGCGACGAGCTTGCCATGCTGGGGCGGGAATTTGACAGCTTGGCGGACAAGCTGCACGAGACGGAGGACATCAGACGGCGCTTCGTCGCGGACGCCTCGCACGAGCTGAAAACCCCTCTGGCGTCAATACGGTTGCTCTCCGACAGCATACTGCAAAATGAGGATATAGACGGAGACACGATGCGTGAATTCGTCGCCGACATCGGTGAGGAGGCGGAGCGCCTGACGCGGACAACGGAAAAGCTGCTGTCGCTCACAAAGCTGGACGGCGGCGTATCAGAGCCGCCCGAGCCGGTGGATATGCGGGAGGTTGTCTCGGCGACGCTGCGGATGCTGCGCCCGCTGGCGCTTTCAGAGGGCATAACGATAGACGCCTCGCTGGACGGAGGCTGCACGGCGCTCCTGACGGAGGATTCCCTGCATCAAATTGTGTTCAATCTGGTTGAAAACGCGCTGAAATACAACACGCGCGGCGGGAGCGTATTCACGCACCTGCGCCGCGAGGACGGCGAGGCTGTGCTCACCGTGGAGGACACGGGTATCGGCGTACCGGAGGACGATTTGAGGCATATCTTCGACAGATTCTACAGGGTTGATAAAGCGCGCTCGCGCGCCTACGGCGGCTCCGGACTGGGACTCTCCATCGTGCGCGACACCGTAAAAGCCTTTGGCGGCACCATCAGCGCCGCCCGCCGCGACAGTGGCGGAATGACGTTTGAAGTGCGCTTCCCGCTGTATATTTGATGTGTGTGGGATTTATGGAGATTGACCGTTCCCGGAATCATTGATGAAATAGAATCAAGGATTCCGCTTTCATATTCCTTCAGCGCCTTATGCACTATAACAGATGTATTGAAAAAAATCGAGGCGTGCGCGCTTTACCCGCCGGGATAAATGTGGTATAGCGGTAGGGACGAGCAAATCATCCCGTATGTCCGAAACCGGGACTCGGGCAGTCAGACGGCTATGGAGGAATTCATGGGAGGCGGCGACAACCGAGTACACGCGCTTCATCGTGCTGACGCGGGAGCGCGGCGGGGTGTTTGAGGTCACGAGCGAGGGGGAGTGGAGCTACCCTCAATAACCGCCGCATAAACCTCCGCGAAGTGGCGGACGGCGGAGAGTGATTCCGACAGGGTGTTGCCCGCCGCGCCGACCTCCACGATGAGTGAGCCGGGCGTCAGGTGCTGATTATACCGGTATTTTGCCGCCGTGATGGGGCGGGCGAGCGTCGGGAAACGCCCGTTCATTTCGTTTTGCAGGCGCAGAGCCAGCTTCATATTATCGCGCCAGCCCGGATGCTGAAGTCCGGAGCCGTTCGTGCCGACAACAAGCATAATCTGAGAGCATAGCTCGCCGTTAATATCCGCGATGGTCTTAAATTGCGAGCCGTCCGGAGAGGCGATGGCGTCGCGGTGCAGGTCTATGACAAGCCTGATGGACGGATATTTTTCAAGGCTGCGCTTCGTCGCCTCAAGCGAGCGTCCGTAAGCCCCGGCATAGCTCGGATAATCGTATATCTCCCTGTCGTGTACGGCGGAGACGCCAAGCTCCGCCAGCGCCGCCGCCAGCTCGTCACCCACGCGGATTATGCTGTATTCCTTATCCTCTGTGCGGTATGTGTCGGATTCCTCATAGGTCTCGCCGGGAGCGCGTGTGTATGCCTCGCTGCCGTGCGTGTGTACGATGAGTACGGAGGGCTCGCCGGGCGTCAGCTTAATTTCATACGGCTCGGACAGCAGCTTTGATGTATCAAATTCCAAGCCGGAATTGTTTCTCACGATTATATTTCCCGCGGCGCCGCCGTTTTCGCTGTAGGCGGGAGCGGACTCCGTGGAGGCGGGCGTCGGCAGGGGCAGCGTCGGCGGCGCGGCGCGGCGCGGCGGGATGGGCAGCGCGTCTTCCGGGAGAGGCGCCGCCGAGCCGGGATTGAATTTGGGATTAAATTTGGATTTCGCTTCGGGTTCGGGTTCAGGCGCGGATTCGTTTTCGCCCGCCTCGGGGACGGGGAACAGCGATGCGTAAAACGGCTCATCGCTCTCAGAAGCGCGCGCGGAGATGTGTGACAGCTCCAGCGCCAGTATGCGCTCGGCGATGCCGTCACGCGTTAATAGCTCCGATAAGGCGCTGCCGCCGGCGGGTGCGGAAAACGCGCCGATGGCGGAAAACAGCCGTATCGCAGCGAACATTGAAGCTACGGCGGCGATATACGGCGCGGCGCGTACCTTCCCGTATCGACGCCCGAAGCGGTGTTTTGTTATGCGGTTCATTGGACGGCGCCTCCGTTTCCGTTCACATTCGTATCGCAGCATTATATTTCAAAGCAGCCTCGGATATGACGACAAAAAATTTTCGCCTGACAAAAATCAGGGAAAATGGCAAGGTGCAAATTTAATCGCCCAAAAGGAAGCAGTCCATCCGGGATCAAAAACTGTTACATTGAAGTTGCGAAACCCAAAAAGCGACAGGAAGGTGACGACGGATGGATCAAAGCAATGATAGCACAAAGGAAGGGAAATGGAAACAAATATCCGAAGCAACGATATGGCTCTCGCGGCTTAGCGTTTCTGGGGATATTTGGTGGGCAATTAAATTTGCAATTATCAATGGTAAGCTGCAAAATGAAATGCCACTTTTTTCTACTCCCCTGACTTTATCACTGAACGATGACAGACAAAAAATTTCCTCTTGACAAGTCCGTCGCGACGCGGTAAAATACACTCAAATCGAATACGTCCCGGAAAGGCTATGACGGAGAGGGCTTGGCAAAACAGCTTTTAGAGAGTCGGCGGCAGGTGTAAGCCGACAGCAGGTTGCCAAAAGCCGTCGCTCCCGAGCCGGAGGAAGAACACGGCAGCACAGCCGTCAGTAAAATCTCTCGTCAGCGCCGCGTTAAGGCGCAGGGGTTTGTCGGAACCCCGCAGAGCGGCGCTTTCGCGCAATTTGAGTGGTACCGCGGGAAAATATTTCTCGTCTCAAGAATTCTTGGAGTTTTTGGGGCGTTTTTCGTTTTCCCGCACGGGCGGACATATTTTCAGCGGACGGACGCGAGTCGTTCCGCTCCGCGAGGAGGTACTTTCAGAATGTCAATGAATATCGAGCAAAAACTTATGGAGGTCTCAGGACGCATACGCGAGCTGCGCGAAATCGAGGGGCTTACGGCAGCCGAGATGGCGGAGAAAACGGGCGTCACGCCGGAGGAATACCGCGCGTGCGAGGCGGGGGAGGAAAATCTTTCGTTCGCGTTTCTTTATCGCTGCGCCATTGCCCTGCGCGTGGACGTCACGGACATCATAGAGGGCGCGTCGCCGCGGCTGACCTCATACACCGTCACGCGCGCCGGGGACGGTCAGCGCATAGAGCAAGCGCACAATATGCTGTATTACAGCCTTGCCCACGCCTTTCGCGGACGGCGCACAGAGCCGCTGCGTGTCACGGCGATGTACAGCGACGATTTGCAAGAGCGTGAAATTGAGGTGACGACGCACGAGGGTCAGGAGTGCGACATTGTAATCTCCGGCGTGCTGAAGGTGCGAATCGGCGAGCATACGGAAACGCTGTATCCCGGCGACTGCGCGTATTACGACAGCTCGACGCCGCACGGAATGATTGCTGTCGGCGGGGAGGATTGCGAGTTTTACGCCATTGTCATAGATCCCGAAACGGTAAAGGAAGCGCCCGGACAGCGCGCCGTTGCCGCCGCGAGGATTGAAGGCATAAAGCACACGGGACGCGAGCGCGTTTATAAAAAATACATAGACACCGTGGAGGACGCGGACGGCATGCTGCAATCGATATCCTTCAAAAACACAGAAGGCTTCAATTTCGCGTTTGATGTGGTGGACGCCATCGCCGAGCGCGAGCCGGAGAAGCTTGCGATGCTGCACATCGCCCGGGACAAAACCGAACGCCGCTTCACGTTTGAGGATATGTCGCGCCTCTCCTCGCGCGCCGCCAACTATTTCACCTCGCTGGGCATAAAGCGCGGCGACCGTGTGCTGCTTGTCCTGCGCCGCAACTGGCAATTCTGGGCGGCGACCGTTGCGCTGGAGAAAATAGGCGCGGTCTCCATCCCCGCGACGGATCAGCTGCTTGAAAAGGACTATATATACCGCATAGAAGCCGCCGGAGTGAGTGCCGTCATAATATCGGCGGAGAGCGAGCTTGCCCCGCGTGAGGCGGAGAGGGCAGTGTCAAAATGCCCCGGCGTCGCGGTGAAAATATCCTGCTCCGGAGCGATAGCCGGCTGGCGTGACTTTGATAACGAAATCGAAATGTTCCGCAGCGCGTATCCGCGACCGGAGGACGCGCCCTGCGGGGATGAATTTATGCTGATGTATTTCACCTCCGGCACCTCCGGCTATCCCAAAATCGCCGCGCACAACTTCAAATATCCGCTGGGGCAGTTCATCACCGCGAAATATTGGCAGTGCGTGGATACAGAGGGGCTGCACCTGACGATTTCGGACACGGGCTGGGCAAAATCCGCGTGGGGGAAGATATACGGGCAGTGGCTGTCTGAGGCGGCGATATTTGTGTATGACTTTGACCGCTTCGACGCGAACGACATTTTGCCGATGTTCGCGAAATACGGCATCACGACATTCTGCGCCCCGCCGACGATGTATCGGTTTTTGATACGCGAGGATCTGTCGCAGTTTGATATGTCAACGATAAAGCACGCGACAATAGCGGGCGAAGCGCTGAATCCGGAGGTGTTTCATCAATTCAAAAAGCACACGGGCTTATCGCTGATGGAAGGCTTCGGGCAGTCCGAATCCACCGTGCTGAACGGGAATATCGCCGGAATGACGCCCAAGCCGGGCTCAATGGGACGCCCGACGCCGCTGTATAACATCGACCTCATCGACGCCGAGGGGAACACCGTGGCGGATGGCGAGGTGGGTGAAATTGTCGTGCGAACCGCCCCCGGCGAAACACCCGGACTTGTAATCGAATATTACAACGACCCCGAAAACACCGCCGCTGTGTGGCGCGGCGGCGTATACCACACGGGGGATACGGCGTGGCGCGATGAGGAGGGCTATTATTGGTATGTCGGGCGCGTGGACGACCTTATAAAATCCTCCGGCTATCGCATCGGACCGTTTGAAATCGAAAGCGTCATAATGGAGCTGCCCTATGTGCTGGAATGCGGCGTGTCCGCCGTGCCGGACGAGGTGCGCGGGCAGATTGTAAAAGCCAGCATCGTGCTGAAGGGACGCGAGCCGTCCGACGAGCTTGCCCGCGAAATTCAAAGCTATGTCAAGGAACACACCGCGCCGTACAAATATCCGCGCGTCGTCGTGTTCCGCGACGAGCTGCCGAAAACAGTGAGCGGAAAAATACAGCGTCAGCTGCTATGAGGGGTTTTTCTTCATCGCCCGCATAGCGTTCAGCACGGCAATCAGCGCCACGCCCACGTCGCCGAACACGGCGATCCACATCGTTGCGATGCCTGCGGCGCCCAGCGCGAGGATTACGCCCTTAACGGCAAGCGCGAACACTATGTTTTGCATTACGATTGCGCGGGTGCTCTTGGCGACCTTAATCGCTGTGACTAGCTTGCCCGGCTCGTCGGTCATCAGCACCACATCGGCAGCCTCTATAGCGGCGTCAGAGCCGACGCCACCCATCGCGATGCCCACATCGGCGCGAGCTAAAACAGGCGCGTCATTTATGCCGTCACCGACGAACAGCAGTTTGCCCTTCGGGGGCTTTTCCTCAAAAAGACGCTCTATCCGGTCAACCTTATCCTGCGGCAGCAGCTCGGAGTGAATTTCGTCCAGCCCAAGCTCGCGCCCGATTTCCTCGCCCACGGCGCGGGCGTCGCCCGTCAGCATCGCGGTTTTTCTGACGCCAAGGGCTTTTAAGGCGGCTATCGCGCTTTTGCTGTCAGGCTTCACCTCGTCGGCGATTACGATATGCCCGGCAAAAACGCCGTCAACCGCCAGATATACAACCGTACCCGTCACATCGGGGACGTCAAACGCGATGCCGTTCATAAGTCCGGCGTTGCCTGCCAAGACGGTTTTTCCGCCGATTTCCGCGCGGATGCCGTGACCGGCGATTTCTTCATAGCTGTCCGTCGTCGGAGGCGCCTCGCTGTTTTTACCGTCATTGATATATGCCCGCACTATCGACTGCGCTATCGGGTGATTTGAACCGGATTCCGCCCCGGCAGCTAATTTAAGCAGCGAATCCGCAGAAAAACCGTTCGCGGGGACGATTTCCGTGACGGAGAACACGCCGCGCGTCAGCGTCCCCGTCTTGTCGAACACGATGGTATCCACATTGTGCAGGGCGTCCAGATAGCTGCTGCCCTTTACAAGTATGCCGTTCCGGCTCGCGCCGCCGATGCCGCCGAAGAAACTCAGCGGTATGGAGATCACAAGCGCGCAGGGGCAGGAGACCACAAGGAACACAAGCGCGCGGTTGATCCATTCCGACCAACTGCCGCCCGTGGCAAGCGGGGGAATAATCGCCAGCGCGATGGCGGCGAACACCACGGCGGGGGTGTAATATCTCGCGAATTTGGTGATAAAATTTTCAACAGGGGCTTTGTTTCCGCTTGCGTTTTGAACAAGCGCCAGAATTTTTGACACGGTGGATTCGCCGAACGGGCGTGTTACCTCAATGGTCAGCAGCCCGTTTGTGCAGATGGATCCCGACAGCACATCGCTGCCCGGCTGAACGTCGCGCGGGAGTGATTCCCCCGTCAGCGCGGAGGTATCAAGCGCGCTGTAGCCGTCTGTCACCCTGCCGTCAAGCGGGATTTTTTCGCCCGGCTTCACGATTATCAGATCGCCCACGCGAACCTCCTCCGGAGATACACGCAGCACGCCGTCGGCGGATTTCAAATTCGCGAAGTCCGGACGGATATCCATTAAGGCGGTTATCGAGCGGCGGCTCTTGCCGACGGCATAATCCTGAAACGCCTCGCCGATTTGATAAAACAGCATAACCGCCGCGCCCTCGGGATACTCCCCAATCGCAAACGCGCCGATTGTGGCGACCGTCATCAGGAAGTTTTCGTCAAACACCTGACCCTTGGAGATGTTTTTCGCGGCGCGCAGAACAACCTCCCCACCGATAAGCAGGTACGCCGCACCGAATATAAATAGTTCTCCCCAAGGCTCCGGCAGCCGTCCGCTCAGCCCCGGCAGCATACCGAGAAGGAACAGTACAGCGCCGACGCCCATCAAAATTTTTCGCAAAGGCGATTCGCCCTCGTCGTCCCGATCCTGCGCGTCGCCATCGATATCGGCGGGGCTATCGGCGCCGTACCCGGCGACCGACACGCGCACATCCGGCTCCACATCGGCTGTTATCTCCCGAACCTCCTCCAAAAGCGACGCGAAACGCGAATCGTCCGCCAGCGTCAGCGTGAGCTTTTCCGCCATCAAATCGACCACGGCGCCCACAACGCCCTCAAGCTTAGAGGTACGCTGCTCTATCTTCGCGGCGCAATTCGCGCAGCAAAGCCCTTCTAAACGCACTTCCCTTTTTATGATCGCTTCCATAATTTAAGCCTCCCAATATTTGAATAATTGCCCCTGTATTCAACCGTCGCCGTAAAAAAACACCCACTAGCCTTCGTTGACGTGCAGCAGCCCCTGCTCAAACACCGCCGCGACATGCTCGTCGTCCAGCGAGTAATAGACCTCCTTACCCGCCTTGCGGTTTCGGACAAGACGCGTCTGGCGCAGGGTTCGCAGCTGGTGAGAGATTGCGGACTTCGTCATACCCAGCAGCACGGCGATGTCGCACACGCAAAGCTCGGAATGCTGCAGCGCGCAGAGTATACGCACCCGCGTGGAATCGCTGAACACCTTGAACAGGTCAGCCAGGTCCATAAGGGAATCCTCGTCCGGCATCTTGACACGCACCTCCGCGATGACGTCCTCGTGTATCGCGTCGCAGTCGCAGCGGTCGGTATCTGTTTGAATGTGAACGCTTTGCATATTCCGCAGCCTCCAATCTTAAACGGTTGAGTAATTGCTCAATCATTATATACACCCATATATAGCGTGTCAAGCGGTATTTTCATCTTTGTATCATTGCACAAATAACAGGCATCATAAAGAGCGCGAATTGTGGAAAATCACATCAAGCGATAGCGGTATTGACAGCGCCTGCCCCAAAATGCTAAAATAGCCACGCAGAGCAACTGCGAATAAATGCGGAACGGGGTTTATGCATATGAACATTCTTGTAGTCGGCGGCGGGGGACGCGAGCACGCGATTTGCCTTGCCCTAAAGGCGTCCCCGCGTGTCACGCGGATTTATTGCGCGCCGGGCAACGGCGGTATTTCGCAGCTTGCGGAGTGCCTGCCCATTATGGCGACGGATGTCGAGGGCGTCACGCGCTTCGCGCTGGATAACGCCATTGATTATGTCGTCGTGGCATCCGACGACCCACTGGCGCTCGGAATGGTGGATGTGCTGGAGGACGCCGGTATACGCGCCTTCGGTCCGCACCAAAACGCCGCGGAGCTTGAAAGCAGCAAGGTTTTTGCCAAGCGGCTGATGAAAAAATATAACATCCCGACAGCGCGCTTTGAATCGTTCGCGATAATGGCTGACGCGCTGCGATATATTGAGGAGCAGGGCGCGCCCATCGTCATTAAAACGGACGGGCTTGCGCTCGGCAAGGGCGCAATCGTCGCCGAAACCATAGAAGAGGCGCGCGCCGCCGTGCTGTCTATGATGGAGGATATGAAGTTCGGGGACTCCGGCGCGCGGGTGGTTATAGAAGAATATATGCACGGGCGCGAGGTAACTGTTCTGGCGTTCACCGACGGGGAAGCGCTTATCCCGATGCTCTCCTCGCATGACCACAAGCGCGCGCTTGACGGGGATCGCGGCTTAAACACCGGGGGGATGGGCGCCGTATGCCCCAGCCCGCGATATACACCGGAGCTTGAAAAAATATGTATGGAAACGATTTTCCGCCCGACGATAGAAGCTATGAAGGCAGAGGGCAGACCATTTCGCGGCGTGATTTACTTTGAGCTTATGCTCACCGACACAGGTCCGCGTGTCATAGAATACAACGCGCGCTTCGGCGACCCGGAGGCTCAGGCTGTGCTGCCGATGCTGGAAACAGACCTGTTGGACATTATGGAAGCCGTGACGGACTCCCGCCTCCGGGAGCTTGATATACGCTGGCGGTCGGGGGCAGCCTGCTGCGTGGTTATGGCGTCCGGCGGATATCCGGGCGACTATGAACGCGGTAAAAAAATCACGGGGCTGGACAGCGTCCCGAAGGATATCATCGTGTATCACGCCGGAACAAAGCTGAAGGATGGTGAGCTTCTTACAAACGGCGGGCGCGTACTCGGGGTGACGGCGACAGCGGACACGCTGGAGACAGCCATCGACAAAGCCTACGCCGCCGTATCGAAGATAGCGTGGGACGGCGTACACTACAGAACGGACATCGGCAGGATATAACAGAGGTGAAAAAGCCCGGATTTAAGGAAGTGCGGCGCGATATAAAGCGCAATCCGCGCCTTTTCGCGCTGTATATCGTGTTGCGCGTGTTTGTGGCGGGCGTACTTGTTGCGCAGATATTCAACGCAAACTGGGAAAACGTATTGATGTGCGTGATCACCCTTGTGCTGTTTATGATTCCGTCCTTCATCGAAAAGCGCGTGAAAATCGACGTGCCGGACACGCTGGAGGCTATCGTGCTGTTCTTCATCTTTGCCGCTGAAATACTCGGTGAGGTGCAGGATTACTATGAAAACATCGCGGCTTGGGACACAATGCTGCACACGGCGAACGGCTTTCTCGCCGCCGCCATCGGGCTTGCGCTTATCGATATATTAAATCGGGAGGACCGCTTTTCCATAAGCCTCTCCCCCGTGTTCGTCGCGGTTTTCGCGTTCAGCTTTTCTATGACGATAGGCGTTGTTTGGGAGTTTTTTGAGTTCGGAATGGATGTGGCGTTAGGTATGGATATGCAGAAGGACACCGTCCTCGGCGATTACATCGACATCGGACTGTACGACACGATGAAAGACTTAATCGTCAATTTCATCGGCGCGGCGGTGTTCTCTGTGCTGGGATATTTCTATATCAAGAGGCGCGGCGCGGGACGCGGCGGTCGCTTCGTGCGCCGATTTATACTTACCAAAATCGGCGAGAGCGGCAGGGAAGAGAACGAATAACGCCTATAAAAACCGTCGGCTGTATTCCACGGCAAGCTCGTCGCAGCGGTTGTTAAATTCGTTTTCCGCGTGACCCTTAACCCAGACAAACACAACCCTGTGCTTGTCCAGCAGCGGCATAAGCGCCTGCCACAGCTCGGGGTTTTTTACCGCGCCGCCCTTTTTGCGCCAGTTGTTGCGATGCCACGTTTCAAGCCAGCCTTTGTTAATCGCGTCGGAAACATACTTGGAATCTGTGTACAGCATCACCTCGCAAGGCTCCGTTAATACGCTCAGCGCGCTGATTACGCCCATAAGCTCCATGCGATTATTGGTTGTCATTGCCTCTCCGCCGGAGATTTCGCGCTTTGTATTGCCATACATCAATAACGCGCCCCACCCCCCGGGACCGGGATTACCGGAGCATGCGCCGTCGGTGTAAATCGTAATTTTTTTCATAGCCGCCGGTCTCGCCTCCTTTTTCATCTTTTGTTGTAGTGATTGATATTCTATCAGAAACATCGGACAAACGCAAGAGGGGGGCTGTATGGGACAGGATACTGAAAATTGCAATTTTCAAAAAATATAAAACGCTGAAATATTTTCTTGACAAGCGTTATTCGAAGGTGTATATTCGAGTCGTGAAATTGGGATTTAAGTAAAGAAGTTCCAAGAAAGTGTTGCACAAATGTGGACGCCGTTCGTCCAAAAAATCAAATGGCGGACTACATCATAATCACAACGTAAAAAC
>JAIRRO010000134.1 GCA_031255955.1 Oscillospiraceae bacterium | reverse complement strand
GGCGCTGCCGCCCCACCCTACTTCTTTTTTTTCTTCTTCCCGCGGTCTGCTTCCCCGTCGCCCTCCAGCTGGCGCAGGAGCTCCTTTTGTTCGCGGGTGAGGTTGGTGGGTGTTTTCACCCGGACGGTGACGAGCTGGTCGCCGCGTCCAACGCCGCGCAGGCTGGGGATGCCCTTGCCGCGCAGGCGGAACGTCGTGCCGGTCTGTGTGCCCTCCGGAATTGTGTATTTCACCTTGCCGTCCAGCGTCGGAACCTCTGCCTCCCCGCCGAGCGCCGCCTTTGTGAAGGAAATCGGCAGCTCCAGCAGGACGGCTGTGCCGTCGCGTTCAAATATGTCGTGCGGGCGGACTGTTACGCTGACGTATAAATCGCCGGATTCTCCGCCGTTTATGCCCGCGCCGCCCTGACCGCGCATATTCAGCGCCTGTCCGGAGTCTATTCCGGCGGGGATTCTCACTGTCACCGTGCGGCGGCGGCGCACGCGTCCCGCGCCGCGGCATTTTTCACACGGGGAGGATATTATCCTCCCGCGCCCGCCGCATTTGGGACAGTCCGCCGAGCTTTGCATCACGCCGAACGCCGTCCGGCGCGTTTGCGTCACAACGCCCGAGCCGTTGCACTGCGTGCATTTTTCCGGCGTCGTACCGGGCGCGGCGCCGGTGCCGGAGCATTCCTCGCAGTTTTCCACGCGGGTGATTTCAAGCTCCTTTTCGCAGCCGAACGCCGCGTCCTCAAAGCTCACCGTGACGCCGACGGAGACGCGCTCACCGCGACGCGGCGCGTTGCGCTGCGCCGTCGAGCTTCTGCCCCCGCCGAATATCGTGCCGAGGATATCGCCCAAATCGCCGCCCGCAAAGCCGCCAAAGCCATCAAAACCGCCGAAGCCACCGCCGGACGCGGCATAGCTCGGATCCACGCCCGCGTGTCCGTAGGCGTCATAGCGCCCCTTTTTGTCCGCGTCTGACAGCACCTCGTAGGCTTCGTTTATCTCCTTAAAGCGCGCCTCGGCGGCTTGGTCGCCGGGGTTTACATCGGGATGATACTGCTTGGCGAGCTGCCGAAAGGCCTTTTTTATTTCGTTGTCCGAGGCGCCGCGACCAACGCCCAGCGCCTCGTAATAATCTCTTTTTTCAGCCATCGCCCTTACTGCTTGTCGTCGTCGTCCACAACCTCGTAATCCGCGTCGTAATAGTCGCCGCCGTCAGAGCCGTCCGGCGGGGGCGGCGCGCCGGGGTCGCCTTGATTTTGCCCGTAGAGCTTCTCGGAAATGGGGTAAAACGCCTTTGTAAGCTCCTCTGTCGCGGCTTTTATTGCATCGATATCCGTGCCCTCAAGCGCGGTTTTTACGCGTGCTATGCCGTCCTCAATCGTCTGCTTATCCTCCGGCGATATCTTGTCGGCAAGCTCTGAAATCGTCTTTTCCGATTGATACACAGCCTGATCCGCCGCATTGCGCGTGTCCGCCTCCTCGCGGCGCTTTTTGTCCTCCGCGGCGTACTGCTCGGCTTCCTTGACGGCTTTTTCAATATCGTCCTTCGACAGATTCGTGGAGCTTGTTATCGTGATGTGCTGCTCTCTGCCCGTGCCGAGGTCTTTCGCCGAAACATTGACTATGCCGTTGGCGTCGATGTCAAACGTGACCTCTATCTGCGGCACACCGCGCCGCGCCGGGGCAATGCCGTCCAGATGGAACTTACCCAGCGATTTGTTGTACTGCGCGATTTCGCGCTCGCCCTGAAGCACATTTACCTCAACGGAGGTCTGGTTGTCAGCCGCCGTGGAGAACACCTGCGATTTTTTCGTCGGAATCGTTGTGTTGCGCTCAATAAGTCGCGTGAACACCCCGCCCATGGTTTCGATGCCGAGCGACAGCGGCGTCACGTCCAGCAGCAGTATGCCCTCAACGTCGCCGCCGAGCACACCGGCTTGAATCGCCGCGCCGACAGCGACACATTCATCGGGATTTATGCCCTTAAACGGCTCCTTACCCGTGATGCGCTTCACGGCGTCCTGAACGGCGGGGATACGTGTCGAGCCGCCGACGAGCAGCACCTTTGAGAGCTGGTTGGCGCTGAGTCCCGAGTCGCGCAGCGCCTGATTGACAGGCTCCATCGTCTTTTCCACCAGCTGCGCCGTCAGCTCGTTGAACTTCGCGCGGGACAGCGTCATATCAAGGTGCTTGGGTCCCGACGCGTCCGCCGTGATATACGGCAGATTTATATTCGTCTGGGCAAGCCCGGAGAGGTCGATTTTCGCCTTCTCAGCCGCCTCGCGCAGACGCTGCAGCGCCAGCTTGTCGGCAGCTAGGTCAATACCGTTGGATTTTTTGAACTCCGATAGCAGATAGTTCACGACGCACTCGTCAAAGTCGTCGCCGCCGAGACGGTTGTTGCCCGCCGTGGCAAGCACCTCGATAACGCCGTCGCCAATCTCCAGCACAGAAACGTCAAACGTGCCGCCGCCGAGGTCATACACCATAATTTTTTGCTCGTTTTCCTTATCAATGCCGTAAGCCAGCGCCGCCGCCGTAGGCTCGTTGATGATGCGCTTGACGTCCAGCCCCGCGATTTTTCCGGCGTCCTTCGTCGCCTGCCGCTGGCTGTCTGTGAAATACGCGGGGACGGTGATCACCGCCTCCGTGACCTTTTGCCCCAGATAGTTCTCCGCGTCGGTCTTCAGCTTTTGCAGAACCATCGCGGAAATCTCCTGCGGCGTATAATGCTTGTCGTCAATCGACACCTTGTACGCGGAGCCCATTTCGCGCTTGATGGACGAGATGGTGCGCTCCGGATTTGTGACCGCCTGACGCTTCGCCACCGCGCCGATCATACGCTCGCCCTCACGCGAGAACGCAACGACTGACGGCGTTGTGCGCGCGCCCTCCGCGTTGGCGATAACGGTTGGCTCGCCACCCTCGATAACCGCCACGCAGGAATTTGTTGTACCCAGATCTATTCCGATTATTTTACCCATTTTAATTTACCTCCTGATTTGATTGATTGTTGAAATATCGAAAATTTTACTTGCTATCCTCCGGCGCTGACCTGAACCACGGCGTGCCGTATCACCCTGCCGCTGAGCATAAAGCCCCGCTGGAATTCGGATATCACCGTGTTTTCCGGCACATCCTCCGCCGCGATGCTTGACACGGCGTTGTGCCGCTCGGGGTCAAATTTTTCTCCCGCCGCCGGTATCGGCTCCACACCGAGGGATTTTAGTATCTCGTCGAGCTGCGCCGCCGTTAGCTCGACGCCCTTCAAAAAAGCCTCGTCGGAGCAGGGTGTTTCGAGCGCGCGGGCAAGATTGTCATAGACCGGCAGGAGCCTTGCTATCACCTCCGCGCGCGTTTCGTCCCGCAGTGTCTCGCGCTCCGCGCGGCTGCGGCGGCGAAAGTTTTCGTATTCCGCGTACAGCCGCAGATATTTTTCGCGCTCGGCTTCCACCGCCGAGCCCTCCGCCTCATCCGCGGCGGCAGCCTCGTCCACAATCTCCACGTCGGCTGTGTCGCACTGCCCGTCAACAGCGCCTTGACGCGTATCTTTGGGCGTATCCTCGTCCCGTTTATCGAGCGGCGTGTTTTCTTGCGGAGTTTTTTCTTGATTGCTTGTTTTCTTTGGCGACAATGCCATCACCTGCTTTCGGTTGTATTTTTATTATTCATCCGGACTCTCCGGCACGGTCGGTGTTTGAGCTGTGATCCCGCGAGTCGGCGCGGCGTCTGCTGTACCGGTGAGCCCCCGCGCCAGCACGGCGTCCGCCGTGCCAGTGAGCCCCCGCGCAATATACTGCAATCGCGAAAGCACCCGGGGATAATCCATCCGCGTAGGCCCGACGACGCCAAGCAGCAGCTCCGTATCGTCGCCCATATCATAGCGCGTGACCACGACGCTTGTGTTCTCCAGCTCCCGCGCGAGGTTTTCGGGTCCGATGGTTATCTTCGTCTTGGAGTCGCGGTCGGGCGACGGCAGGCTGGCAACGGCGTCCTCGTCCTCTATAAAGCCCAGCAGTCTTTGCGCTTTCTCCGCGTCGCGAAACTCCGGATGCTCAAGCAGCCTCGCGCCGCCGGATACGGCGTAGCCGCCGCGCGGGGTGTCCCGCAGCAGCTCGATGATGAATGCCGACATCGCCGCAAAGATACCCAATCTGTCCCCGGACGCCCGCTCCGCCGCGGAGATCAGGCTCTCCGTCACGGCAGCCTCGGCTATCCCGGTGAAGCTGCTGTTGAGTATCGCCTCCGCGCGGATGAAAAACCCCTCCGGCACGGGCGACGGCAGATGAAACAGCTTGTTTTTCACCGTCTCCCCCGTGAGCATCGCGACGAGAATGAACGAGCGGGAATCTATCTCAATCACGTTAAAGCGCGACGCTGTCAGCTCGGTTTTCGCACGTGTCAGCGCGTATGCGGGGAAGCTCGTAAGGCTTGAGGCTATCCGTCCGGCGTAGGCGATTATGCGGTCAAGCTCCGTCACGCGCTGCTCTAACGCACGGTTCAGCTGCTCTGTTTCCTCCACAGAAAGCCTGTGCCGCCGCATAAGCTCGTTGACATACACCCTGTAGCCCGACGGCGTCGGTACCCGCCCGGCGGAGGTGTGCGGCTGCTCCAGAAATCCGTCCTCCTCCAGCGCCGCCATCTCGTTGCGTATCGTCGCGGACGAGCTTGCCAGCGAGGTGGATATGGATTTTGAACCGACCGGCTCCGCTGTCTCCACGTATTGGTCTATGACCGCGCGCAAAACGTCTTTTCGGCGTCGACCTTTTGCGTCCTCCGACGCGGGGTCTGACTTGCGAAGGGCTTGCCGTTCCGGCAGCTTTTGCGTTTGCCGCTCTGATCGTCCGGAGCGGTCATCACTGTTTGCGCTCACGGCGCCGCAGCTCCTTCCCGTAATGGTTTAGCACTCCGAGCGTTCGAGTGCTAAACGTAATTTAGCACCTTCGGACGCGCTTGTCAATAGTTTTGCGAATTGTTAACAAAATAGTTACGATTTGCGCGGCGGCTATTGCGGTGGTATAATGGGCAGAGTGCACGACATCACGCGCGCGGAAAAGAAACGGGGTGTAATCTATGGAGGATCTGCTGCTGCTATCAAAGGATACGCCAATAGCCGAGCTGACGGACGGAGCCGTCCGCGCGATTATCCCGGCGCGGCTGCCGCTTTTTCTGCAACGGACGGGCGACGCCGCGGCGTGGCTTCGCTCACGCGCGATTGACGGGCACCGCACAAATTCGCGGCTGCTAAAGCGTGTGCTGCGCCTTGAGCATAAGGATGACCTCACAACGGTGCTTGCCGTCAACGCCGCAACGATTACGGATAATTTTTGGGTGCGCCCGCTCTCCGGTGATTCGCCGCGCTATGACGATATCCGATTCAAGCTCAATTTGTTCGACGACCTCGCGCTCACCGGCGACGCGAATTCCTTTGACCGTCCGCCGGGCAGGACGCCGGAACTCACCAACACAGGCAGCTTTGAAAAATGCTGGCGCTTGGAGGATGGCGCTTGGATGATGTACAAGGCGGGAAGACGCGAGGAGCTGTTTTCAGAGCTGTTTGCATACCATATCGGTTGTCTGCTCGACATCCCAATGGCGCGGTATGAGGCGTCCGGGGATTTCATCAAAAGTCGCGACTTCACAGAGGGCGCGCGCGTGGATTTTGAGTCGGCGGCGGGAATAATAGGGGATGAGGCTGACTATATAAAAATCTATGAGGCCTTGCGCGGTACGGGTAAAGAGGCGGGAGTCGAGCTTGCCGCGCGGTATGTGGCAATGTGCTATTTCGACGGGCTGGTTTTTAATATGGACAGGCACGAAAACAATTTCGGCGTCCTGCGCAGCCCTGAAACCGGCGATATAATCTCCGCCGCGCCGCTTTATGACCACAATATATCGCTGATTGCCCGCGGTTATCCGAACCGGGACCCGGGGGATATGCTCATCGACGACTTTGCGAAGCTGCTGAAATATATCGGAGAGCCGTTTCACGCGCCGCGTTTGACGGAAAACGCGCTGGTGCCCATCGCACTCAATATACCCTACGCCCCGCCACCGACGGACATAGCTTCAAGCCCCCGCGAATTCGCCGCGCGATATATTCTGCGCCGTCAGGACGCGCTGGAAAAGCGCTGCGGCGGGCTGCTGCGGCTCTCAGACGCGGACTTGTTCCCGAATTATTAACATCTTCGGACTTACTTTTTTAATATTTATACTATATGCTTAGAGGTACAAGCCATTTTCCGGCTTGATGAAATAATTTTATGTATTCGGAAGGAGGCGCGAAATATGCCGCCGAAAAAAGTTGACTACTCAGAGGTGACGCCCGAAATTTCCCGTCTGGCGGAAAAAATTACGGCTGACGCCATACCGGAGAGCCTTTATGCCGAGCATAAGGTTTTTCGCGGTCTGCGCGATTTGGAGGGCAACGGCGTCGTCGCCGGTCTTACAAACATCTCGCGCGTCACCGCGAAAAAAATCATCAACGGCGTCGAAACGCCCGTGGACGGAAAGCTCTATTACCGCGGCATAGACGTTGAGGACATCGTTGCGGGCTTTATCCGCGAGGAGCGCTTCGGGTATGAGGAAACAGTGTATCTCCTGCTGTTCGGGAAGCTGCCGACAAAGGCGGAGCTTGCAGAATTTTCTGCCCTGCTCGGACGCTATCGCTCCCTGCCGCCGAATTTCACGCGGGACGCCATAATGAAAGCGCCGAGCCGCGATATTATGAACGGACTTGCGCGCGGGGTGCTGACGCTGTACTATTATGATAAAAACCCCGACGACACCACCATCCCGAACGTTCTGCGCCAATGCCTGCAGCTGACGGCGGAATTCCCGTTGCTTGCCGCCTACAGCTACAACACCTATCGCCATTTCAGCCACGGCGACAGCCTGATAATCCACTCCCCGGAGACAGAGCTGTCCACGGCGGAGAACCTGCTGCACATCCTGCGCCCCGACCAAAAATACACGGCGCTGGAGGCGCGGGTGCTCGACCTTGCGCTTGTTTTGCACGCTGAGCACGGCGGCGGAAACAATTCTGCGTTCGCGACGCACGTCGTATCCTCCTCCGGCACGGATACATATTCCGTGATGGCGGCGGCACTCGGCAGTCTGAAGGGACCCCTGCACGGAGGCGCGAACAGCCGCGTTATGGCGATGATGGATGAAATTAAATCCGCCGTCAAAAACTACGCGGACGAGGGTGAAATCGCGGACTATCTCAGAAAAATCCTCAGCAAACAGGCGGGCGACGGCTCCGGCAAGATATACGGCATCGGACACGCGATATATTCGCTCTCCGACCCGCGCGCGCGCCTTTTCGAGGGGTTTGTAAAAACGCTGTCCGCGGAAAAGGGCAAGCAGGACGAGTATTCACTGTACGCCACGGTCGCGCGGCTAGCGCCGGAGCTTATTGCCGAACAGCACCGTATGTACAAGGGCGTATCCGCAAATATCGATTTTTACAGCGGCTTTGTGTATGAGATGATGGGACTCCCGCGCGAGCTGTACACACCGATTTTCGCCATATCGCGAATCGCCGGATGGAGCGCGCATATGCTGGAGGAGCTTGTCTCCGGCGGCAGAATCATCCGACCGGCGTACAAAAGCGTCGCCCCGGAAACGGGATACATCCCGCTGGCAAAACGCGGGTAGGAAGCTTGGGAAAGGGGGGTAACGAAAACCAAAACAAACTCATACGAAGATTCATACCCAAGGGGACGGACATAGGTAAACTGAAAAACGACGACATCAAACGTATTGAGCTATGGATGAACAACTATCCGAGACGGTTGTTCAATCACAAATCGGCGTACGATATGATTCTCGCGGCTTAGTGTTTCTAGGGATATTGGGTGGGCAATTAAACTTGCAATTTTCAGGAAAAGAACCAAGAGAAATTTTTACTTGACAAGCCTGACATTTCGTTGTATGCTGTGTGTCTGCTTGGGATAGTGGGAATCAGTATTGATGGTCAGGATAAGCAAACATCCTGCTGTGCTCTGATACTGATCGGAAGATAAAGTCAAAACAGAGTGTCGAATTTTATTAACGTAGGATGGTGCTGTGATTGTGCACAATGCAAATGATAAACCTTTAATTATCCGAAATGCAGCAAAGCACCCGGAGCTGTTACAAAGTCGGATTAATGGTGCGGTATATGCTGTTCAACAGCTGCTTGCCGAG
>JAIRRO010000131.1 GCA_031255955.1 Oscillospiraceae bacterium | reverse complement strand
CGCAGGGCAGAGGTCCCGGCGGGGGTCCGACTTGGATGCGCGGCGGCGGCGGGGAAAAGCCTAAGGATTTCAAAAGCAGTATAAAAAAGCTGCTGACGTTTTTGGCGCCGTTCAAATGGAGAATCATTTTCGTGATTCTGATGTCCAACATCGCAACGGTGCTGACGCAATTTGTCCCGCGCGTTACGGCGCGGATTACGGACGAGCTGGCGCGCGTTGTCACCCAGCGAGCCAGCGGCGTTCAAACGGCAATCGATTATCCGCTGATTTATCAGCTTCTTTTGACGCTGCTGGGGTTTTATCTGCTGTCTGTGCTGTTTGCGTATGTTCAGGGCTTCACGATGACGTCCGTGACAACAACCATCACATACAACTTCCGCAACGCGATAATGAAGAAGATAAACCGCTTACCGGTGGGTTTCTTCCATTCCATGACGCACGGCGAGGTTATGTCGCGCATCACAAACGACGTGGAAACGCTGTCCCAGAACCTTACGCAGACGATTATGCAGGCTGTAAACACCATTATCACGCTGGTTCTGGTGCTTGTGCTGATGATTTCTATGAGCTGGAAGCTGACGCTTATCGCTCTATTGATGATTCCGGGCAGCGGCTTAGTTACGCTGTTTATGGTTAAGGTCTCGCAAAAATATTTCCGTAAGCAGCAAAGTCTGCTGGGTACGGTTAACGGCACGGTTGAAGAAATTTTATCCGGGCATACCGTAATAAAGGCGTTTAACGGCGAGGCGCGCGTTATGCGTGAGTTTGATGTGCATAATGACGATTTGTATAACACCGCGTGGAAGGCTCAGTTTTTAACGGGCTTTATGATGCCGATGATGAACTTTATCGGAAACCTTGGCTATGTTGCCGTTTGTATGGTGGGGGCGTATCTTGTCACCAGCGGCGAGGGTATGACGGTAGGCGACATTCAGGCGTTTATCACATATATCCGCAGCTTTACGCAGCCGATTACGCAACTTGCCAACATCTCCAGCCAGCTTCAGTCCACGGCGGCGGCGGCGGAGCGCGTGTTCGCCTTCCTTGATGAGGAGGAGGAGCATGATATCGATACGAAGTATACAATAGAAACCGACCCCATTAAGGGCGACGTCACATTTGAGCATGTCCGCTTTGCATATGAATATATCGAAAAGGACGAGGATGACGAGGGTCCCGAGGCGATGTTTAAGGAAATGCGCGAGCGGATGGAAGCCGAAATGCGCGCGGAGGAAGAAAAGGAAGCGAAAAAGCTGGCTAAAAAAGCGGGCAAGAAAGCCGCAAAAGGCGCGGGCGATATGGATATGCCCCAAGGGATGCCGAAAGGAATGCCGGAGGGGATGCCCAAGGGGATGCCCAAAGGAATGCCAAAGGGTATGCCGCGCGGCGGCTTCCCCGGTGGCGGTATGCCCGGCGGCGGCTTCCCGGGCGGTGGTCGCGGATTCCCCGGCTTTGGCGGCAAGGACGTCAAAAAGCTCGGCTCTGATGAGGACGATTTGCCGAAGAAGAAGAAATCCGGCGAAATTGTCATCCACGACTTCTCCGCGCATGTCAGTGCGGGGCAGAAGGTTGCCATCGTCGGTCCTACGGGCGCGGGCAAAACCACGATGGTGAAGCTCTTGATGCGTTTTCACGATCTTAACGGCGGAAAAATTCTTGTGGACGGCAAGGACATCGCCAGCTACACGCGCCGCGATTTGCGTCGTGAGTTCGGTATGGTGTTGCAGGATACATGGCTGTACAACGGCACGATAATGGAAAACATCCGCTATGGGCGTCCCGACGCGTCGGATGAGGAAGTGATAGCGGCGGCTAAAGCCGCGCAGGTGGATCACTTTGTCCGCACCCTGCCGGAAAGCTATGATATGGTGCTTAACGAGGAAACAACGAATATCTCGCAGGGGCAAAAGCAGCTGCTTACCATCGCCCGCGCCATATTGGCTGATTCAAAGATTTTGATTTTGGACGAGGCGACAAGCTCTGTTGATACGCGCACAGAAATTCTTATTCAGCGCGCGATGGACAATCTGCTTCAGGGTCGCACCAGCTTCATCATCGCGCACCGCCTGTCCACCATTCGCAACGCCGATTTGATTTTATGCATGAAGGACGGCGACATTGTGGAGCAGGGCAACCACGAAGAGCTTTTGGCAAAGGGCGGGTTCTACGCCGATTTGTACAACAGCCAGTTTGAGGACGTGGGGGCTGCGTCGTAGTTGGTGGTTCGCCGGGCATTGCTTCAGTTACGCTGATACACAAAAAACACGCTGAAAAAGGGGAGACGATTATGTCTCCCCTTTGCGATTATCATCCGCGATTTTATCCCGCCGCAAAATAATTAAAAAATACCCGAAACTTTATGTTGCAAACGCCGTCGAAATAGTGTAAACTCCAATTCGTTAATCTTTTAACGGAGGGAGAGGTGTTGCTTATATGTCTCAAAACGCGATAAAAAGCATTGCCGAAGCGGAGGAGGCGGCAAAAACCGCACGCGCGGAGACACAAAGCGAGACAAAGCGAGCCCTGGAGGCTGCCGAGCAGGACGGCAAGGCTTCCGTGGCGGCGGCACTTGCTCAAGCAGAGGGTGAAATTCGCCATATGCGGCGCGAATTTGACGCCAAGGCTGAGGAGTACGCCAAAGAGCTTGTTACCACCACGGGCAACAAGCGGGCAGCGCTGCGCGCCCACGCAGAGGCGCGTATCGGCGAAGCCGCCGGAAAAATCGTCGAAAGGATCGTGAGCGGCTGAATGTCCATTGTTAAAATGAAGAAGCTCCGCGTGACGGCGATGAAATCGCAAAAGGAGGAGCTGCTGAAAAGCCTTTTGATGCTGGGCTGTGTGGAGGTGTCCGAGCCTGACGGACTGCTTTCAGACCCTGAGGCGGCGGCACTTATGGCGCGCGAAACGGGTGAGCTTGAGCGGCTTCGGGGAGAGCATGGCACGGTGGCGCGGGCGCTCGGTACGCTTACGCGCTATGCGCCGGTGAAAACAAAAATGTTTCCCGAGCGCGAAAATGTCTCCGCGTCAGATTTCCTGAAAAGGGACGATTTGCCCGGGTGCGTCGAGCTGGCAGAGCGCCTTGATACGCTGGACAGCCGCATCCGCCGCACGGTGGCGGAGCAGGCTAGGTTAGATTCCCAGCTTGAAGCGCTGCTGCCGTGGCAGGCTCTTGAGCTTGCCCTTGATTTTGAAGGGACAAAAACATGCGCCGCGCTGTTCGGCTCTGTCCCGGCGAACACGGATTTCCGCGCCCTTGAGGACGCTGTGGAGGATCTGGCGTCACCGGCTCAGGTGTACAAAATCTCTGAAGGAATCGACCAAATTTGCCTGTATGTCCTGTATCTGCGTGAAAATCAGGACGCCTTGAATGAAGCCCTGCGTGATTTCGCCTTTTCCGCGTCCATGCCGCGCGGGCTGCACGGCACAGCGGGTGAGAACATCGAGGAGGTTCGACGCGGTATCGAAGAGCTCATTAGCGAGCGCGCCGAGCTGACAGAGCAAATCGCAAAGCTATCCGAACGCCGCGCGGAGCTGCAACGCGCGTTGGAACTGCTTGCAACAGAAATTTCCCGCGCCGAGGCGGGCGATAAATTTCTTGCCACAGCGTCCACAGTGACGTTCGACGGTTGGCTTCCCGTGCCGTCCGTGGGGGAATTTGAAAAAACGCTTTCGGAATTTATCTGTCAGTGGGAGCTGCGCGACCCCCTGCCGGAGGAATATCCGGACGTTCCGGTAAAGCTGAAAAACAACCCCATCACGTCTCCGCTTATGATGGTTACGGAGATGTACAGCCTGCCGTCCTATGACGGGGTTGACCCGAACCCCTTGATGGCGCCGTTTTTCGTACTGTTTTACGGGATAATGATGGCTGATATGGGCTATGGGCTTGTGATGATGCTGGGCGCCTTGTTTGTGAAAAGCAAAAAGCCGAAGGGCGGCACCAAGACGTTTTTCGATTTGCTGCTGCTGTGCGGCGTGGCGACGTTCGTCATCGGGATTTTCACGGGCAGCTTTTTCGGGGACTTTCTTACGCAGCTGGGGGTTGTATGCGGCTTTTCGCTTAAAATCCCGGCGATGCTGGATGTAAACGCCAGTACGCAAGAGCTTTTGTACGCGGCTATCGCCGTGGGCTTTTTGCAGATTCTTGTCGGTATGGGCATCAGCTTTTATATGCAGATTCGCGACGGGCATTTCCTTGACGGGCTGTTTGACGTCGGCTCGTGGTGGCTGCTGTTCGCGGGAATCGGTGTGTTTGTGCTGTGGGGTACGCCCTGGGTTGCGGTTGCGGGCGCTGTGGCGCTTGTTGCCACGCAGGGGCGCGGCTCAAAGAATATCGGCGGGAAGATTGCCGGTGGTCTTGGCAGCCTGTACAACATCACAGGCTATTTCGGGGACGCGCTGTCATATGCGCGGCTTATGGCGTTAATGCTGGCGGGCGGCGCTGTTGCCTCCGCGTTTAATCAAATCGGCTCGATGACCGGCAATGTTTTTACGTATATCCTGATAGCCTTTGTGGGACACGCCCTTAATCTGGGGCTTAACCTCATCGGCTGCTATGTTCACGACCTGCGCCTGCAATGCCTTGAATACATGGGTAAATTCTACAAGGACGGCGGGCGGGGCTTTGCACCGCTTAAGCTTGACCCCAAGCATTATAATATCGTTACCAAATAAATCACGTATATATTTTTAAGGAGGAAAAATAAAATGGATTTTCTTTTCAGCGGGTTTTTTGAGGCATTCGGAGGTACGGCACTGGCAATTCTGGGCGTTGGTATCTCAGTCGCGTTGGCGTGTATCGGCAGCGCGAAGGGCACAGGCATTGCCGGTGAAGCCGGCGCGGGCGTGACAAGCGAGGACCCCGCTAAGGGTATGCGCGCGATGATGCTTCAGGTGCTTCCCGGTACACAGGGCATCTATGGTTTCGTTATCGCGATGATGGCAATGGGCAGAATTACAGGGGATATGTCGGTTCAGCAGGGGCTTGCGCTGGCTATGGCGTGCTTGCCCGTCGGGCTGGGCGGTCTTATCTCCGCCATCGCGCAGGGTAGAGTCGCCGCCGCTTCGATGCATATTTTGGCGAAGCAGCCCAGCGACTTCTCCAAGGGCATGCTGCTTTGCGCCGTCGTCGAATTCTACGCCATCCTATCACTGTTGGTGTCGATATTCCTTCTGGGCAGAATTTAATAAACGCCCGCTGTCGTTACCGAACAGAAAGGGGTACTTATATTGGATGGCATTAAAAAAATACTCGAACGCATAAGGGCGGATTCTCTTGAGGAATGCGCCGCTATCGCCGCCGAGGCGGAGGCTCGCCGCGCGGAGATAGCAGAGCGGTATCAGAAGGAAGAAAAGCAAGCCTACGCCGACGCGCTTTCAAAGGGCGCTGTTGAGGCGGGCGCGCGGTTCGAGCGGCTGAAAAACGTCGCGGAGCTTGAGGCGCGCAAGCAAATACTCAGCGAAAAGCAAACGCTGGTGACAGAAGCGTTCCAGCACGCCGTGAAGCTATTGCGCGCACTGCCGGAGGGCGATTATATCGCGCTGCTTTCACGTCTGGCTGCAGCCGTTGCCCGCACAGGGACAGAGGAGCTGATTTTCTCTCCCGCCGACCGCGCGCGTGTCGGCGAAGCCGTAACGGCGGGGGCAAACGCAATTCTTGCCGCCGGGGGCTGGCGCGCGGAGCTTACGCTGTCCGCCGCCGAAAGAGAAATCGGCGGGGGCGTTATCGTATCCGGCGGCGACATCGAGACGAACTGCTCACTTGAAACATTGGTGTTTCAGTATAAAAACGAACTCTCGCCCCGCGTGGCGGAAATCCTGTTTGAATAAGGCGGGTGGGGGCTTTGGCAAAAACGAAAAAAATTCGTGAAGAGGACCTTGTGACGCTGTCCGCCGTGCTGCGCGCGCGTGAGGCGCGGCTGCTTACGGGTGAGCGCGCCGAGCGCATGATTGAAACGGGGCGCGCCGAGGACGCTGCCAAGCTGCTTGAGGAATGCGGTTATCGCGATATGTCCGGGCTGGGCGTGTTCGGCATAGAGGATACGCTTTCCGCAAGGCGCGCCGAGCTGTATGCGGAGCTTGTAAAAACCGAGGCGGCGGAGCCCGTGGCGCGGCTGTTTATGCTGAAATACGACTATCACAATGTCAAGGCGCTGGTTAAATCAATGGGCGCCAATGAAGACGCGACAAGGATTTTATCCGAATCGGGGCGCGTCGGGTCAAAGGAAATCACAGACGCGTTTATATCCGGAGAGCGCAAGGATTTGCCGCCGACGCTCAGCCGCGCCATGAGCGAGGGTGTGGGTACGCTTTCCCGCACGTCCAATCCGCAGCTGTCTGACCTCACCGCCGACAGGCTGTATTATGCCGAGATGACGGAAACAGCGGAGGAAACGGGGGATGAGCTTGTGCGCGGATATGTGCGGCTGGTTATCGACGCCGCGAATCTGCGTACCTTCGTGCGCTCTGTAAGAACAGGCAGAACGCGTGAGTTTCTTGCCTCCGCGCTGTTTGAGGGCGGCGACGTCCCCACGCGTGAGATTACGGAGCTGCCCTACGGCACAGAGGCGGGCGCGGGGGAAAAACTGCCTCTGGTGTTTCGCTCTGACGAGCTGCGCGGCGCTGTGGAGATGGCGTTTGAAGCGCTTGCCGGTGCGGCGCAAACCGCATTTGAGCGCGAATGTGACAACGCGCTGCAGCTGTATACCCAACCGGCGAAGCTGATTTCGTTCGGCGCGCCCGTCGTGCTGCGGTATCTCTTGGCGTTCGATTGGGAAGCCACGGCTGTCAGGATGATTCTCTCCGGGCTGCTTGCCGGCGTCGAGCCGGTTAAAATACGCGAAAGGATGAGAAGCGCGTATGTATAAAATTGCTGTTATGGGCGGTACGGATACCGTTCTTGGCTTTAAGGCTTTGGGGTTGGATACGCACCCCGTCGCGGACGATGACGAGGCGCGGCGTGTGTTCCGCAAGCTCACAGCTCCGGAGGAGCGGTACGCCATTATTTATATGGAGGAGCGCCTCAGCCGCGTGCTGGCAGAGGAAATCGCGGAGTTTCACGACAAGGCAACGCCGGCTGTTATTTTAATTCCGGGGCGCGACGGCTCTATGGGATTGGGGCTTACAGCCCTGCACGACGCGGTTATCCGTGCCGTGGGCGCGGATATACTGTGAGGTATGCGGCGTTATCGATATCTCATTGGCAAGGGAATAAAGCAAATATCTGAAAGGATTGATTAAATGAGCGGTAAAATCGTAAAGGTCTCAGGTCCGCTTGTCGTCGCGGAGGGCTTGGAGAGCGCGAACATCTCTGACGTTGTGCGCGTCGGCGAGCAGCGGCTGATAGGCGAAATTTTGACAATGACGGGCGGCAGGGCGTCCATACAGGTGTATGAGGAGACATCGGGACTCGGACCCGGCGCGGCGGTGGAAACAACAGGCTCGCCGCTGTCCGTTGAGCTGGGACCCGGTCTGCTTGAAAACATCTATGACGGCATCCAGCGCCCATTGGTAGAGGTTCGCGAAAGAACCGGACACACCATAGCGCGCGGCGTGGACGTCCCGGCGCTAAACCGCGGGAAAACGTGGGAGTTTGAAGCCACGGCGACGGTGGGCGCGCGTGTCACCGGCGGCGATGTTATCGGCACGGTGCGCGAAACAAGCTCTGTGCTGCATAAAATTATGGTTCCCCCCGGCATCTCCGGAACGCTGGAGAGCGTACAAAGCGGCACCTATACCGTAGAGCAGACCGTCGGTGTGGTCAGAACGGACGCGGGCGCGGCGGAGGCTGTGACGCTTATGCAAAAATGGCCAGTGCGTGTGGCAAGACCGTATGATAAAAAGTCCGTGCCCTCCGCGCCATTAAACTCCGGGCAGCGCATTATAGACACGCTGTTCCCGCTGGCAAAGGGCGGAACGGCAGCCGTCCCGGGACCGTTCGGATCCGGCAAAACCGTTGTGCAGCATCAGCTTGCCAAGTGGTCTGACGTGGACATTGTGGTGTATATCGGCTGCGGCGAGCGCGGCAACGAGATGACGGACGTGCTTATGGAGTTCCCGGAGCTGAAGGACCCGCGCAATGGCGAGCCGCTTATGAAGCGCACGGTGCTGATTGCAAACACATCCGATATGCCCGTGGCGGCGCGCGAGGCTTCCATTTACACAGGCATTACAATTGCGGAGTATTTCCGCGATATGGGGCTGGACGTCGCCGTTATAGCGGACTCCACCTCGCGCTGGGCAGAGGCGCTGCGCGAAATGTCCGGACGTCTTGAGGAAATGCCCGGCGAAGAAGGCTATCCCGCGTATTTATCCAGCCGCCTGGCGCAGTTCTATGAGCGCGCGGGCTGCGTTGAGTGCCTGGGGTCTGATTCGCGGCGCGGCACGCTTACGGCTATCGGCGCGGTGTCGCCCCCGGGCGGCGACACGTCAGAGCCTGTTTCACAGGCGACGATGAGAATCGTAAAGGTGTTCTGGGGGCTGGATTCCTCACTGGCGTATGCGCGGCACTTTCCGGCTATCAACTGGCTAAACAGCTATTCGCTGTATTTAGACACGCTAAAGCCGTGGTACGACGCCAGCTTTGGCGAGGGCTATATGCTCTCACGGACGCGCGCGATGACCATTTTGCAAGAAGAATCCGAGCTGCAGGAAATCGTGAAGCTCGTCGGCGCGGACTCGCTTTCCCCGCCGGACAGACTTACCCTTGAAACGGCGAAGATGATCCGCGAGGACTTTTTGCAGCAGAACGCCTTTGATGAGCTGGACAGCTATTCGGGATATGAAAAACAGTCGCGGCTGCTGGCTTTGATTTTGGCGTACAGCGACGCCTGCCGCGAGGCGCTGACAAAGGGCGCAACGGATGTTGAAAAGCTGTTTAATATCGAGGCGCGCGAGCGCTTCGGGCGCGCAAAGATGATTCCGCCCGGCGAATTTGAACAGAAATACGCGGATATCGAGCGCGACCTGAAATATCAAATCAGCGAAATTACAGAGGGAGGCGAGGAGCAATGATCAGAGAATACCGCACAATACAGGAGATTGTCAGCCCCCTTATGGTCGTGCGCAATGTCGAGGGTGTGACGTATGACGAGCTGGCGGAGATAGAGCTTCCCGATGGGGAGGTGCGCCGCTGCAAGGTGCTTGAGGTTAACGGCGACAGCGCCGTGGTGCAATTATTTGAATCGGCGGCGGGGATAAACCTTGCGCAGTCGAAGGTGCGCTTTTTGGGGCATCCGTTAGAGCTTGCCGTGTCCGGCGATATGCTTGGGCGCGTTTTCAACGGCATGGGCAGACCGATAGACGGCGGACCCGAAATTTTGGCTGAAAGCCACAACGACATCAACGGACTGCCGATGAATCCGGCGGCGCGCGACTATCCGAACGAATTTATTCAAACGGGCGTCTCCACCATCGACGGGCTTAACACGCTGGTGCGCGGGCAGAAGCTGCCGATTTTCTCCGGCTCCGGACTGCCGCACGCGCAGCTGGCTGCGCAAATCGCGCGTCAGGCGCGGGTGCTGGGCACGGAATCAAATTTCGCCGTCGTCTTCGCGGCGATAGGCATAACCTTTGAGGAATCGGAATATTTCGTGCAGGAATTTAACCGCACGGGCGCAATTGACCGCTCTGTCATATTCTCCAACCTCGCAAACGACCCCGCGGTTGAGCGTATCGCCACACCGCGCATGGCGCTGACGGCGGCTGAATACCTTGCCTTTGAGCGCGATATGCACGTGCTTGTTATCCTGACGGACATCACCAACTATGCCGAGGCGCTGCGCGAAATTTCCGCCGCGCGTAAAGAAGTTCCGGGACGCCGCGGCTATCCGGGGTATCTGTACACGGACCTTGCCACGATGTATGAGCGCGCCGGGCGCCGCGTGGGCAAGGAGGGCTCCATTACGATGATACCGATTTTGACGATGCCCGAGGACGATAAAACCCACCCGATACCGGACCTTACCGGATACATCACAGAGGGGCAAATAATTCTATCGCGCGATTTATACCGCCGCGGCATACTGCCGCCCGTGGACGTGCTGCCGTCGCTATCCCGCCTGAAGGACAAGGGCATCGGCAAGGGCAAAACGCGCGAGGACCACGCCGACACGATGAATCAGCTTTTTGCCGCGTATTCCTCCGGCAAGGACGCCAAGGAGCTTATGACCATTCTGGGCGAATCCGCGCTTACGCCGACCGATATTAAATTCGCGCAGTTCGCGGACGAGTTCGAAAAACGCTATGTGACGCAGGGCAGCGAGGAAAACCGCTCGATTGAGGACACACTGGGCATCGGCTGGGATCTGCTCACTATTCTGCCGAAAACCGAGCTGAAGCGCATTAAGCCCGACAATATGGCGAAATACTACCCGCAGACGGAAGAATAGGGGACAGCTTATGGCAAGCAAAACAATATCTCCGACACGGATGGAGCTGACGCGCCTTAAAACACGCCTTAAAACGGCGCGGCGCGGTCACAAGCTGCTGAAGGACAAGCGCGACGAATTAATGCGGCAGTTTCTTGAAATCGTCCGCCGCAACCGCGATTTGCGGTCACGCGTTGACGAGGGGCTTTCCGGCGCGAACCGCGCGTTGTCAACGGCGTCCGCGATAATGTCCTCTGATATGCTGGAGCAGGCGCTTTTGTATCCGCGCCAGCGCGCGGAGCTGGATATGTCGTTCCGCAACATTATGTCGGTCAACGTGCCGGTGTATGAATTCAAGACGCAGACAGCGGACGCGTCGGACATTTATCCCTACGGCTTTGCGCAGACCTCCGGCGAGCTGGACGACGCGATTGCCGCGATGAGCGGCGTGTTCTCTGATATGTTTGAGCTGGCGCAGGTGGAAAAGACTATGCAGCTTTTGGCGGACGAAATTGAAAAGACCCGCCGCCGCGTAAACGCCTTGGAGTATGTAATGATTCCGGATATGGAGAAGAACATCAAATACATCTCTATGAAGCTGGAGGAAAACGACCGCAGCACAAAGGTTCGCCTGATGAAAGTGAAGGACATGGTGCTGGAGCAAGCCCACGGGTATTGATTGTTGCCCACGGGTATTGATTTTTGAATGAGTAATGGCGCGCCTTAATTGGCGCGCCATTACAGCCCTTTGGAGGATAAAAACGCGTCCAACAGCGGCGGCGTGGGGCGGGCGTCGTTGCCATTGCTATTGCCGTCGATATTGCTGTCGCCGTTGCTATTACCTTTTTGCGGCGCTGATGCTGCAACCGACAGCTCGGGGTACCTCGCAGCAAGCTGCTCCGCGACGATTTCGTCAAGCTCGTCGATTATGCCGTCGTCCCCCGTGAGGTGAAACGGCTCATAGCCGATTTCAAGAAAGTGCAGGATTTTGCATTCGCAGTCAAGCTCTAAAAACTGCTGCGGCGAAAGGTTGTGCCGCTCCATATAAAGATTAGCGATTCGCACCTGCAGGAATAATTCGTGATTTATATTTATCACGGCTATACCTCCATCCAAGAATCCCAGTCGCCCGCGCGCTCCGCCTCCAGCATATCCATCACGTATACGGGGCTTTCAAGGCAGAGATACG
>JAIRRO010000119.1 GCA_031255955.1 Oscillospiraceae bacterium | reverse complement strand
CATAAACGTTCGGGGAAGCCGTGTCAAGACAGCGTCAAGACGGCGGAGGTTTCCGGTGTTCACATTGTCTCCGTGGCGGACGGACACGGCAGCGATTCTTGTCCGCACAGCAAATCCGGGTCGGCGATTGCCGTGAATGTGTTCTGCGGGTTGCTATCCGAGTGCGTAAGAAGGCACGCCGACGATTTTGACGCATTGAAAGCGTGGCTTAAGTTTGGAGGTGGTATGCAGCTTACCCGGCTTATCGATGCCGAATGGAAACGGCGCGTTGAACGCTCATACCGCGCGCGGGCAGAAAATGTTTCCGCGGTTGCTGCCCAGCCAACAGGACGGAATGGAATATGGCACAGCTACGGCACAACGCTTTTGGGTGCTGTGATAGCGCCCTCGTTCATTTTCGCGCTTCAGCTTGGAGATGGGGATATTCTTTGGTTGCGCGGCAACGCTGTCGAGAGCTTCATAGACGCCGACAAACTTCCCGGCACCGAGACATATTCACTCAGCGAAACTGACGCGTGGAAAAGAACAAGGATAAAAACATTTGATTTATCTCCGGAAAACACCCCGTATATGCTTATGCTCTCTACAGATGGTTTTTCCAACAGCTACAGTGATGATTCGGTTTTCCATCAAACCGCGCTTTCATATTTCCAAGCCGCGCTTGAATATGGCGAGGCGGCTATCCGTGACAATCTTACCGCTTGGCTGCGGGAAACAAGCGCGTTGGGCAGCGGCGACGACATCACGGTGGTTATGGCTCTCGCACCACAACAAACGAAAGGATGACCAAGCAATGATTTTTTACTTTTCAGCCACGGGTAACTCGGAGTATGCCGCCAAAAAGACGGCGGCGGCGTTGGGCTGCGGGACGGTTTCTATCGGGGAGGCGCTTCGCGAGAACAGCTTTTCTTACAGTTTGAAGGACAGCGAGCCGCTGGGCTTTGCCCTGCCGACCTTTGCCGGGACACTGCCCGGAGCGGCAGCGCGTTTTATCGAACGGCTGCAGCTTTCCGGCGCGCCGGGGTATGTCTTCGGCATTCTCACCTGCGGCGGCGCGGCGGGTGAGGAGGCTGCGGCGCTCGGTGCTGCCCTGCGCGGCAAGGGCTTTCAGCTTGACGCCGCGTTTGAGCTGGTGATGCCGGATAATTTCATCCTCTGGTCAAGTTTGCCGGACAAGGCTCGCCTTGAGGCGATTCTTGACAGCGCCGACCGCGCGCTTGATGATATTATCGCCGCCGTCACGCGCGGGGAGAAAAATTTCAGCGACGCCGGGGGTGAGCCGCGCTCGCCATATATGCCGTTCCAGCGCCTCGGCGCCGCCGCGGATGAGAGCGTCCCCGCGATGCCGAGTCTTGGTGAGTTCATCGTCACGGACGCCTGCACGGGCTGTGGAGAATGCGCGCGGTTGTGTCCCATGGAATGCATAAAAATGTCCGGCGGCAAGCCGATTCGCGACGGGGAGTGTACGCTGTGCCTTGCGTGCCTGCATCGATGTCCCGCGGGCGCCGTCGAATACGGCGACTCTACACGCGGCAAGACGCGCTATTACAACCCGCGGCTTGCGTTTATCACTCCGTCGTGATAGAATGGCGCAAACGGCAACACAATTCTTAAATTTAATTATAAGGGAGACACAACACAATGAGCGTAAAAAAACCACTTGAAGGCGTCCGCGTAATCGAGATGAGTACATTCATCGCCGTGCCGGCTACGGCGCGATTTTTTGCGGAATTCGGCGCGGAGGTCATCAAGATAGAGCCGAAATCCGGCGACAACGTGCGGTTTAACGGGGTATCGGAGGGTCGCCTCGGCTCGCCGTATGAAAATACGACGTTTGACCTTGAAAACACGCATAAGAAAGGCATCATTCTCAACCTGAAAGCGCCGGAGGGAAAGGAAATTCTGTTTAAGCTCTTGCAGGACGCGGATATTTTCCTGACGAACTGGCGTCCGCAGGCGTTGGAAAAGCTCGGCTTGGATTATGACAGCTTAAAGGATAAATTCCCGAAGCTTGTTTACGGTTCGCTTACGGGCTACGGCGAAACTGGTCCCGACAAGGATCTGCCGGGCTATGACTTCACGGCGTTTTGGGCGCGCAGCGGTATGCTCGGCACGCTATATCAAGAGGGCGGCGAGCCGAACAATCTTATTCCCGGCATCGGGGATCACACCGCGGGTATGAATCTGGCTGCCGGCTGCATGGTCGCCCTGCACAAGGCGCGCGCCACGGGCGTCGGGGATAAGGTGCTTGTGAATCTGCTGCACTCCGCCATTTTCGCACAGGCGATTGCCATTCAAGCGGCGCAATACAAGGGTCTTGGTAAGCGCTATCCCATCTCGCGCAAGGTGGCTGAAAACCCGTTTAACAATACATATAAATCCTCTGACGGCAAGTTTATTCAAATATCTATGCCGCCGTTCGATATTTTTTATCCCAAGTTTATGCCCCTAATCGGGCGCGAGGACCTTGTCGGCAACGAGCGTTATACAATGGCGTCCATCACGAAAAACGAGCTGCACGGCGAGTTTATCGCGATTTTGGAAGAGGCTATCGCGAAAAAGACGGCTGACGAGTGGGCAAAGCTGTTTACAGAGGCGGATGTGCCGTTTGCCGTTGCCGCCGTGTGGGAGGACGTCCTTGAGGATAAGCAGGCGTGGGCAATCGGCGCGTTTGAATCCGTTGCCTATCCCACGGGCGAGCGCGCGATGGTGCGTCAGCCTATCGAGCTCACAGGCTCTGATAAGCTCCCCTACGGCAAGGCGCCGCAGCTCGGCGAGCACAGCGAAGAGGTTCTGCGCTCCCTAGGCTACACGGATGAGCAGTTGAAAACGCTGCACGAGGCGGGCGTATACAACACATTTGACGATGTGAAGGACAAATGCGGGAATCCTGACGCCGTCGCGGAATTGGCGGAGCTTCTCGCCGCGAAGAAATAACATCCTCGGTTAGAATATCACCGGTATCCAACCGGAGTTTTATCGTGCTGAATACTGATTGCATAACTCCTTTACGAGTAGCACGAGCGCATCAAGCCCCCGCTAAAATTTTTAGCGGGGGCTTGCTGTATGGCTGGTCCGAGTGACAGGACTTGAACCTGCGGCCTCTTGACCCCCAGTCAAGCGCGCTACCAACTGCGCCACACCCGGTTATTGGTGTGATTTTGAAGGGATTCAAAACCACAAAGCAAAATCCTTGATTTTGCCGAAACGGCACCGCCGTTTCCCAGCCGTCGCTATTATACAAACAGCGCGGGGCGTTGTCAAGATAAAGCGGCGTGTTTCGGAAAAATATTTTTGTATGCCACTCGCCGAGGCGTGATTATGTCTCCCACTCAAATTCAAGGTCGTAAACGCACACCGTGTCGCCCTGACAGACGCCAAGCTCCCGCAGCCGGTTAAACACCCCGCCGTTTTCAAGGCTTCTGTTGAAGAAGGCGCGCGATTCGCCGTCAGAGAAATTCGTATTGCGGACAAGGCGCTCCAGCCATTTGCCCTCCAGAAACCACACGCCGTCCTCGCTTGTTATCGCCGTGTCCTCCGGGGTGCCGGGCAGCACGGGGGGCGGTATGTATTCCGACTCATATACCTCAATAGGCGGCAGCTCGCGCAGCGCGCGCGCGGACGCGTAAATCAGCTCGCGGACGTTTTGCCGCGCCGCCGCCGAGATTTCATACAGCGTTATGCCGCGCTCGCGCGTGTAAGCGCGCAGAGTCTCCAGTGCCTCGGGGTCGGCAATATCACATTTATTCGCCACGGCGATCTGCGGGCGGGAGGCAAGCCGCGGATTGTACAGCCGAAGTTCCTCGTTTATCGCTTCATAGTCCCGCGCGGGGTCGCGCCCTTCGCTGCCCGATACGTCGCAGACATGGATTATCAATCGGCAGCGGTCGATGTGGCGCAGGAAGTCGTGTCCCAGTCCGGCGCCATCGGCAGCGCCCTCTATTATCCCCGGAATGTCCGCCATTACGAAGCTCTCTCCCTCGTCCACATAGACAAGTCCGAGGTTGGGGAACAGCGTTGTGAAGTGATAATCCGCGATTTTCGGGCGCGCGTTCGATACGGCGGATAACAGCGTGGATTTCCCGACATTCGGGAATCCGACGAGTCCCACATCGGCAAGCAGCTTTAATTCCAGCGTGATATCGCGCTCCTCACCGGGCAGCCCCGCTTTGGCAAAGCGCGGGGCTTGTCTTGTCGGCGTCGCGAAGTGCCGATTGCCGCGCCCGCCCGCGCCGCCGCGCGCGAGTACAAACGGCTCCGGACCCGTCATATCGTGGATGACAGCGCCAGATTCGCGATCCCGCACAACAGTTCCGTCCGGCACGCGGATAATCAAATCCTCGCCGGTTTTGCCCGTGCGGGTTTTACCCGCGCCGTCAGCGCCGCCTTGGGCGGCATACTTGCGCTTGTATTTGAAATCCATAAGCGTTGACATATGCTTGTCCGTTTGCAGCACAATGCTGCCGCCGCGCCCGCCGTCGCCGCCATCGGGTCCGCCCGCCGCGACGTACTTTTCGCGGTGGAACGATACGGCTCCGCTGCCGCCGTCACCCGCCCGCACCTTTATATTCGCTTTATCGACAAATGAGCCTGCCATATCCGCCTCCTGCTTTATTTTATACCGGCAATCGATTTCGTATTGCCGAACGCGGTCGTCACCGCATAGAGAAAAATTAAATCCGTGGATTCATATTCGCTTGCCACGGCAACCGCCGAGCCGTCAAAATGCCGCGCGTCGAGGACGATGATATT
>JAIRRO010000083.1 GCA_031255955.1 Oscillospiraceae bacterium | reverse complement strand
GTCGGCAGACTCCAGCCTGCGTCGTTCAGCTCGTTCATCAGCAGGACGGTGTCCGGCACATCAAGTCCAACCGAGCGGATTAAATCCACCTCGCGGAAAATTTCTCCCGGCGTGCCGCTTTTCACTATTTTGCCTTCGGACATTACGAAAATTCTGTCGCAGCCGACCGTCTCGTCCATATGGTGCGTAATTAACACAACCGTCACGCCGCGCTCGGAGCGCAGCCGCCTGATTATCCCGATTATATCCTCGCGTCCGCGCGGGTCAAGCATCGCCGTCGGCTCGTCAAACACGATGCATTCCGGCTGCATCGCCAGCGCCCCCGCGATGGCTACCCGCTGCTTTTGCCCGCCGGACAGCAAATGCGGCGCGTGCGTCCTGTATTCATACATACCGACAAGCCGCAGCGCGTCGTCCACACGGCGGCGAATCTCCGACGGCTCCACCCCAAGATTTTCGGGGGCGAACGCCACATCCTCCTCCACGACGCTGGCTACGATTTGATTGTCCGGATTTTGAAAGACCATACCGACGCGGCGGCGTATTTCAATCGCGTTGTTATCGTCCGAGGCGTCCAGCCCCGCAACCTCAATGGTACCCGATTCAGGCTTTAGCATCGCGTTAAAATGACGCGCGAGCGTGGATTTGCCGGAGCCGTTATGCCCCAGCACAGCCACAAACTCACCGCGCTGTATTTCAATATCGACGCCGCGCAGCGCCGGTTTTTCATCACCGTCGCCGGACGAATTATATGTGTGGGTCAGCTTCGACGCGGATATGATAGCTGCCATTATGCGTTTTTCTCCCATCTCATCACCGCCCCGCACGGCAGAATAAGCCCTGTTTCGGTCACCAGCAGACCAAGCTCGTGGCTTTCCGCGTGTCCCCCGAAGCTGCGGGAGATAAGCGTTTCGGCGATATATGTCATTGTCGCGGGGCTTATCCCCGCGGTGTAAGAGCTGATAATAACAAATTCCGGCGTGTCCGACAGCACCCGGGTGACAAGCTCGACGAAACGAAAAATGTCGTCCTCCAGCTTCCACGTTTCGCCCGAGGGTCCGCGTCCGTAGCTCGGCGGATCCATAATAACGGCGTCATACCTGCGTCCCCGGCGCAGCTCGCGCTCCACGAATTTTGCGCAGTCGTCAACAATCCAACGCACGGGCGCGTCCTCAAGTCCCGATGTCCTCGCGTTCTCCCTCGCCCACGACACCATACCGCGCGCGGCGTCCACGTGGCATACCCGCGCGCCCGCAGCGGCGGCGGCAATCGTCGCCGCGCCTGTGTAGGCAAAGAGATTTAATACACTCAGCGGTTCGTTATCGGCACGGCAACGCCCGGCGTCCCGGATTTTACCTGCGATGTAATCCCAGTTGGCGGCTTGCTCCGGGAATATACCTGTGTGCTTAAAGCTCATCGGCTTTACGTTAAAGCGCAGCGCTCCGTATTCAACAATCCAGCTTTCGGGGAGCTTGTTGCGCTCCCACGCGCCGCCGCCTCCCCCGCTGCCGGAGGAGCGCGAGTACCGCGCCGAGGGATTTTTCCACTCAGGTCGGCGGCGCGGTGTATCCCATATCGCCTGCGGGTCGGGACGTATAAGCGTATACTCCCCCCAGCGCTCAAGGCGCTCTCCGCCGGAGCAGTCCAGCAATTCATAATCGCGCCATTTGTCGGAAATCAGCATAAATAATCCCGCGGTTTCAGCCTGTTCCCCTCTTTAATCAGCCTCAGAGGCTAACGCCTTGGCTTCCTCAATGATTTTCGTTTGAACATTGGCGGGAGCTTCCTCATAGCGCACAAAAGTGAGCGTGAAGGAACCGCGCCCCTGTGTAATCGATCGCAGGTCTATGGCGTAGCCGGACATTTCACCCATCGGCACCTCCGCCTCAACTATCTGATTGCCGTCCTGATCGGCGGACATCCCGAGCGGGCTGCCGCGCCGCTTTGATAAATCGGACATTATATCGCCCATATATGAATCCGGAATCGTGACCTTCAGATTGCCGATAGGCTCTAAAATAACGGGGGACGCCTGCGGTATGCCCTCTTTGTACGCGAGCTGCGCCGCCGTTTTGAACGCCATTTCGGACGAATCGACGGGGTGATAGCTGCCGTCATACAGCGTCGCCTTCAGATTAACCATCGGATAACCCGCAAGAACGCCTCTTTGTATGCTGTCGCGCAGTCCCTTTTCCACCGCGGGGAAGAAGTTGCGCGGCACCGCGCCTCCGAAAACCTCCTCTGCGAAAATCAAATCCTCGGTTTCGCCCGGCTCAAAGCGGATTTTAACGTCTCCAAATTGCCCGTGTCCTCCGGACTGCTTCTTGTGGCGGCCTTGAACCTCAACCTTTTTGCGTATCTTTTCCCTGTACGCGACGCGCGCGGGTGAGAGTATCGTCTCCACACCGAATTTATCCTTTAGCTTTGCGCACAGCACGTCCAGCTGAATATCGCCCGCACCGGACACAACCATCTGCCGCGTTTCGGCGTTGTTCAGCACTGAAAACGTCGGGTCTTCATCGGAAAGACGCACCAGCCCCGCGGCAATTTTATCCTCCTGCCCCTTTGTTTTCGGGGAAATCGCGGCTGAATAGCACGGCTCCGGAAATACAATGCCCGCAACGGCGGAAGCGCTTTTCGCCCCGCAGAGCGTATCGCCCGTTTTTGTATCAGAGAGCTTAGACACAGCGCCTAAATCCCCCGCGACAAGCTCTTTAACCTCTACGGACTTTTTGCCCTGCATCTTGTAGATGTGGTTCATCTTTTCAGCCGCGCCGGAGCGTGCGTTTGTGAGCGTAAGGTCGGGCGTAATTTTTCCCGACAGCACCTTAAACAGGCTGAACTTGCCGTATTGGTCGGAAATCGTCTTGTACACAATGGCGTTGGGCGCACCGGACGCGTCACAGGGAATTTCTGCGCCGTCCTCTGTTTTCTCCGCCTTGCCCTCCGCGGGCGACGGGAACAGACTAACCACCGCGTCAAGCAACAGCAGTGTCCCGAGTCCCGTAAGCGCGCAGCCGCAGAACACCGGGAACAGCGTCAAATCGCGCACGCCTGTTTTTAGTCCGCGAATTTTTTCTTCAAGCGTGAATTCCTCACCGGAGAAATATTTCTCCATAAGTTCCTCGTCTGTTTCGGCGACAGATTCGTTCACCGCCAGATAAAGAGCCTCCAGCTCGCTCGCCATAGCATCCGGAATCGGAATCTCGACGCGCTTGCCGTTTTCAAATTTGAACGCTTGCCGCTTTATGAGATCAATGACCCCTTCAACCTTGCCTGCTTCGGTTTTGATGGGCGCGATCATCGGGCATACGGAAGCCCCGTATTTCGCGCGCAGCGCGGAGTAAACGGCGTCATAATCCCCATTTTCCTCGTCCGCCTTCGAGATGTAAAAAGCGCGCGGCAGCTTCCCGTCGGAAAGCAGCTTCCACGATTTTTCAAGACCGACTGTCACGCCGTCCTTCGCCCCGCAGACTATGACGCCGGCGTCGGCGACGCGCAGGGCTTGAATAGCCTCTCCCGCGAAGTCGAAATAGCCCGGTGCATCGAGAATGTTGATTACCTTATCGCGGTATTCGACGGACATCGTGGAGAGTGAAATTGAAATTTTGCGTTTTATCTCCTCGGGGTCGGAGTCCCCGACCGTGTTCCCGTCTGTGATTTTGCCGAGCCGATCCGTGCCTCCGGTGAGAAACAGCATGCTTTCCGCGAGACTTGTTTTCCCGCTTGAGCCGTGCCCCAAAAGCGCTATGTTACGGATAGCTTCGGCGGCGCCTGCCATAATTGCCATACATACACCCCTTATGTTTTAGTCTTTACCGCGATTATACACGAGCGCGACGTGAAAGACAAGCCCTTTACGCGTGTACGCGAAAATATATTTATTTACTTTAATTCTCTACCGCATCAGCAGGTACATTACCGCTTTCTGTGCGTGGAGGCGGTTTTCCGCTTCGTCGAATATCTCGTCGGCGTGCTCCTCGAACACTTTTTCCGTTATCTCCTCGCCGCGGTGGGCGGGCAGGCAGTGCTGCACCATACAGCCGGTGTTGGTGAGCGCCATTATGCCGTCGTCCACGCAGTAGCCCCGGAACGCCTTTTGGCGCTGGGCTATCTCCGACTCCATCCCCATCGACGCCCAGACATCCGTGAATATAACGTCCGCGCCGCGCGCTGCCGTTTTTGGGTCATCCGTTAACTCAAAGCGCACGTCCGTGATGGTGGCGGCGAAGTCCAACACAGTTTTGTCGGGATGATATCCGTCGGGGCAGGCGGCGGATACATCCATTCCGCACTTGAGCCCCCCGACGATTACGGAGTTCGCCATATTGTTCCCGTCGCCGATGTAAGCGATTTTCAGCCCGCCGAGGCGTCCCTTGCGCTCGCGTATTGTCATCAGGTCAGCCAGCACCTGACAGGGGTGCGCGGAGTCCGTCAGCCCGTTTATCACCGGTATCGAGGCGTATTTCGCCAAATCCTCCACCTCCTGCTGCGCGAAGGTGCGAATCATTATGCCGTCGCAGTAGCGCGAGAGTACGCGCGCGGTGTCCTGTACCGGTTCGCCGCGCCCGAGCTGGCTGTCGGCGTTCGAGAG
>JAIRRO010000050.1 GCA_031255955.1 Oscillospiraceae bacterium | reverse complement strand
CGAAAACGTCACGGACGACGAAATTTTGGAGCTGATGGGTATCACAGCGGACGGCATTCCCACCCTTGCGGGCGTGATGACATTTTCAAAATATCCGCAGGGGTACTTTCCGCAGCTTTCTATCACCGCCGTGTCCGTTCCGGGGACGCAGATGGGGGAAATGGGCGACGAGGACGAGCGCTTTATCGATAACGAGCGCATCACGGGGGCAATTCCGGATATGCTTGAGCAGGCGATGGACTTTGTACGTAAAAACAGCCGACACAAAACCATAGTGGACGACGACGGCAAGCGGCACGATAAGTCTGAATATCCGCCCAGAGCGGTAAGAGAAGCCATACTGAACGGGCTTGTTCACCGCGATTACAGCATCCACACGCAAAGCGTTCCTGTGCGTATAGAAATGTACCGCGACAGGATAGAAATCATCAGCCCCGGCGGGCTTTACGGAAAAATCACAATTGATTCGCTGGGCAAGGTACGCCCCGATACACGCAACGCGGCGATTGCCAACATTCTTGAGCTGCTGGACGTCACAGAAAACCGCTATTCCGGCATACCCACCATTCGCTCTGAATGCCGCAAGGCGGCACTGCCCGCCCCCGTGTTCGGCGTTCACCGCGGCGAATTTACCGTTGTGTTTCAAAACAATATCTATCCCGACAGCGAGAAGCGAAGCAAGGACAGCCTGCAATACGAAATTTTAGAATTTTGCGCCGTGCCGCGCACCAGAAGCGAGCTTATTGCCTTCACGGGATTTTCGCGCTATCACACGATGACAAAGGTAATTGCGCCGCTAATCGAGGCGAGGCTTTTGAAAATGTCCTTGCCGGATAAGCCGAAAAGCACGAAACAAACATATATAAGGGCATAAAACAAAAATTTAACTTGCCAACGCCTCTTCAATAGTGTATGATGATACTGTACAAAAAATAAACTTCAGGAGGTTTCCGGTATGGGCAAATTTGATGACCTTGTATTCAAAATTCCGGTGGAAAATCACGAGTGGTACGGTTTTACGTCGCCGCGCGGATTTTTCAGAGGCACGACGATGATGGAAAAGGCGCGCCTCTACATGGACTTTACGGCGGTGGAAAAGGCGCTGCCGATGGAGGTCCCGCACACCCACCACGCAGCGGACGAATATCTCGTCTTTACAGGCGCGGATATGAACAACTTCTTTGAGTTCGACGCGGAAGTGGATGTTTGGCTGGGTGAGGACCCCGAGCGGCTGGAGATGTTTCACATCACCGAGCCGACGATAATCCGCGTACCGCCCAAGCTGTATCACTGTCCCGTCAATTTCAAGAGGATTACAAAACCCATTGTGTTCTCTGCGGTGTATCTGGACGGCGACTGGTCAAAAATCAACCGCGCCGTGGGTCCCGACGGGCGCGAGCAGTTTACATACGACGGCGCGGGCATACGCCGCTGTGTGTTAGACCGCTCTAAAGAGTGCATCTATTGCGGCAAATGCTTTTCACAAGCGATGAAGGACTTTGACGACACATCAGAAGCGCCCGCGCAGACACAACAAGAGGAATCGCCCCAGACGGATATGCTTGCTCCGTATTACGAAATGGCAAAGCTGCCGCGCACGGGCAAGTATGACAAATATGTCTACAAATTCAAACCCGAGCAGCACAACGACGACCGCTTCTTATCACCGCGCGCGGGCTTCCGCGGCACAGAAGAGATGCCGGAATCGCGTCTGCGCTACATGTATGACATCGTGCAAAAGCCCTGCGAAATCGGGGAACTGCATATGCACCACGCCGTGGAGGAATATCTGTGGTTCACGGGTGCGGACATCACAAAATTCTTTGAATTTGACGCGGAGGTCGAAATTTCGCTGGGGGACGACCCCGAGCATCTGGAGACATACACGATTACAGAGCCGACAATTGTCCGCATCCCGCCGGGCGTGTGGCACGGTCCCGTTAAATTTAAGCGCTTGGGCGCGCCGGTGAACTTCACGCCGTTTTATCCCTCGGGTGAATACGGAACGATTACACGCAAAAACGGCGTGTATGTGTATGAAGGGACGGAGGTAAAATGAACAGGAAAATCCCGTTTGTTCCCGCGGAGCTGCGCATTGTTGACCATATGCCCGGATTCTTCGGCGGACCCGGGAATCCGTTACGCAACACACCGGTCAGCCCGCGCGAAAACATAGCCGCGATGTTTTTTGAAAAGCATCCGTATTGGCTGCCGCTGCCGTCAGACAGCACGATGATTATTCCAAACCTGTACAACAATCTGTTGGGACGCGGCGGTCCTGACGGCACAACGGACGCCTTTGGCATTGAATGGGAATGGGTGGCGTCCGCGGGTGGCTCTATCGTCCGTCCGGGCGAGCCGTTTCTCAGTGACGCCAACGAATGGTATGACAAAATCAAAATTCCAAATATCGACGAATGGGACTGGGCGGGGGAAGCCGAGCAGGTGAAGCTCGATTCACGCGTTTCAACGCAGGTGTCCTTCGTAAACGGCTTTTGGTTTGAGCGCCTGATTTCATTTATGGACTTCGCGCCCGCCGCCGTGGCGCTGATCGACGACGACCAAAAGGACGCCGTGCGCGACCTGTTCGCCGCGATGACAGAGCTGGGCATCAAGCTGGTGGATAAATTCTGCGAGCATTATCCCGGACTGGACGGCTTTAACATCCATGACGACTGGGGCAGCCAAAAATCGCCGTTCTTCTCTCAGGACACGGCGGAGGAGCTGTTTGTTCCCTTCATGCGCAAGCTGACTGACCACATCCACAGCAAGGGGCGCTATGTCACGCTGCATTCCTGCGGACATGGTGAGGACAGGGTGAAGTGCTTTGTAGAGGGCGGCTTTGACGGCTGGGACCCGCAGATAATGAACGACACCTATACGCTTTTTGACAACGTGGGGGAGAAGCTCACCATTTCCATTGTACCGGAAGGCTTTCCGCAGGACGCTTCTGAGGAGGTTCAGCGCGAGGCGGCGCGGCGGTTCGCGGAGCGCTTTTGCGTTCCGGGCAAAACGGCGATGCTGGGGCATTACGCCATGGCAAGCCTGACGCCCGCCTTTACGGAAGAGGTATATATCCAGTCCCGCAAGCTGTACGGCAGATAAAAACCGAAAAACGCAATAAAAACGCGGCGAGGGTTCACTCGCCGCGTTTTTGTGTTGAGATTTTATTGCTTAAATATTCTTGCGCAAAGCTCCTGCTTTGAATCATCGATTTATCGCTTTTTACTTTTTCGCCCAGCCCAGCAGACCGCCCTTGCTGTTTCGGGCGTCCTGCACCGCTGTTGACGCCGCCAGCAGCCGCGCGGCGTCCGCGCGCGTCACGGGCTTATCCGATATTCCGGCGACGCCGTCCGGCAGAATCCCGCAGGCGGATAAATTGGCGGAGGACGCTTGCGCCCACGCGGGGATAGCGTCCGAATCCGGGGCGATGGCGCTGACAACGTCCGTAATCGCAAAGGTGTTGCTGACCATTACAGCCGCCTCTGAAAACGTGACGGGGGAATTGGGAGAGAACATCACGCGCCCCTCATCATCCCGATACCCCGCGACGATGCCGCGCATCAAGGCGGCGGAGACATAGGGCTTTGCCCACGCGGGAATGTCGCCATCATCAAAGAAGCCTGTGCGGGTGACGCCGTCCAGCGGCTCGGCGTCCGCTGCCTTCAGGCACAGGGCAAGAAACTCGCCGCGGGTAAGAGGCTCATCGGGACGGAAAAAATATTCGTCGCCCAGACGTTCACCTGTGAACACACCGCGCTCTGACAGCACCAGCGCGGCGTACAGCGCGGGGGAGCCGTCCATATCGGCATACGTGGTTTTTACGGACTGCTTTTTAATCTGCACGGTGACTGTTGCCGCCTCAGACACGCCGCCGTTTGCGTCCACGGCGACATAAGAGAAGCAGTCGCGCCCCTTGGACTTAACTGACGGGGAATAGATGAAGCCTGAGCCGCCGTCCGACGTGACAGAGCCTTTTTTGGGAACCTCTGTAATCTCGAAGCTCATATCGTCGCCGTCGGGGTCAAACGCCCGAAAGCTGCCGGACAGCGCGACGCCGCGGAAGGTGGTGAACTCCAAGTTTTCCGCAATAGGAGCGGAATTTATCCCGGCGCTGACCATAATGGCGGCGGGCTCGGCTGCTGCCGCTATGCCGAGGCAGAACGCCAGCGTAAGAGAGAGTAATAGCGTTGCCAGACGATGCGCGTATTTACCAGAGCACTTATTTGAGTTTTTCATTGCAATGTAACCTCCGTTTTTATTGGAGGGCGATAGACGCCCCGATTGCTATTATTTTGGGCGTCCGGCTCGGGAATTATTCCCGAGCCGTGAAAAAATGTTTACTCAAAAAATGAAATACGCCTGTTTCGGCAATTTACGCCTTAATCTCCGCGCCGCAGGTGACGCAGAATTTTGCGCCGACGGAATTTTTTGCGCCGCACTGTGTGCAGAACACAGACTTTTCACCTGTATACAGCGGCGCTGAGGAGGTGGGGGCGCCTGGCGCAGCCTGCGCGGTGGTATCCGATAACGGCGCAGCCGCTGTATACGCTGTATCCGCTGCCGCGCTCGGCGCTGCTTGCGCCGACGCTGAACCCGGGTCCTCCTCCTGCCCCTTGGTGAACAGTGACTTAAACTTTTTGGAAATGCCCGACAGCTTGCCGTAAAGGTCAAAGGTTATCGTTGTTGTCGGGGCAACGCCCATATATGCCGCCATCGTGCGCGTCAGGACAAAGCTATCCATAAACGCGGACTTGACAGCCAGCGCGACAAGCAGCGCAATTATAAACGCGATAATACCGGGTAGATTAAACG